>CAIZGA010000039.1 GCA_903932385.1 uncultured Acidobacteriota bacterium | reverse complement strand
GAATTGCGCGCCCTGCTGGGGCCGGCCAACGTGATCGACACCGGGGAAGCCCTCGAAACCCTGTCCAAGGACTTTTACTGGTACTCGCCGGTGCTGAAACGTCAGCTCGACGACAAGCGCGCCGACGTCGCCGTCCGACCCGGCTCGCTGGATGAATTGAAGGCCACCGTCGCCGCGTGTGCCCGCGCCCGCGTGCCCGTCGTCGTGCGCGGCGCCGGCACCGGCAACTACGGCCAGTGCGTGCCCACTTCCGGCGGCGTTGTGCTCGACCTTTCCCGCATGGACCACATCGAAGAAATCACCACCGATGGCGTCGCTGTCTGCGAACCCGGCGTTCGTCTCGGCGTGCTGGAATCCGAAGCTCGCATGCAGGGCTGGGAGTTGCGCTGCTATCCCTCCACGCTGGCCAAAGCAACCGTCGGCGGATTCGTTGCCGGTGGCTCCGGAGGCATCGGTTCGGTTGCGCACGGCGGCCTGCGCGATTTCAACACCGTTCGCGCTTTCGACATCCTCACCATGGAACCCACTCCGCGCCTCCTTCATCTTGAAGGGGATGACATGCACAGTGTCCTGCACGCCTGGGGAACCAACGGCATCATCGTTCGCATCTGGCTTGCGCTCACGCCATCCGTGGATTGGTCGCAGTGTGTCATCGCGTTTGATACGTTTGCCAACGCTTTCGATTTCGCAGAATCCATCGCCGTCAGCAACGCGTGGACCAAGCGACTCGCTACGGTTTTTGAATTTCCCATCCCCAGCTACTTCGCGCCCATCGCAAGTTATATGCCGCCGGAAAAATCCATCGTCTTCCTGCTCATCGCCACGGCGCAGCGGGATGCACTCATCACCGCTGCACAAACCGCCGGCGGCACCGTCACACTGGCTGCAGAGTATTTCGGCATGAAGACGCAGCCGCTTCTCTCCGACTACACCTGGAACCACACCACGCTCTGGGCCATGAAGGCAGACCCCGCGTGGACCTACCTGCAATGCGGCTTCGATCCCACACGCGTCCGCGAACAGTTCGCCAATCTCAAACAGAAATTCGGCGACGACTTCCTGCTGCATATCGAGTTCATGAAAAACGGCAGCAGCGTCGTCATCCCCGGCGCTATCCCCGTGGTGCGCTTCACTACAGAAGAGCGGCTGAATGAAATGATTGCCGCCTGCCGTGCCGATGGCGTTAGCGTTGCCAACCCGCACGTCAATCATCTGGAAGGCGGCGGCCGCTATCGCGAAGACAACGTGCAGTTGCTCGCCAAGCATCGCTATGACGCGAAGGGCCTGCTCAACCCCGGTAAGATGGCGACCTTCACGCCGCATTCAGAACAGACCACTGCATAGGACGTGCGCAGCAACTCGCGAGGATTGAATTCATGAAGACTTGGATTGCACCATCCCGACAATTTGCCAACCTCACCTGGAAGCAGGTCGATGCGCTGCCACGCGCCACCACACTGCTGGTGCTGCCCACTGCGGCCATTGAGCAGCACGGCCCGCACATGCCCCTGGCCACCGACACACTCATCAACAACCGTCTCCTCGGCGCCGCGCTCGACCTGCTCCCCGCCGCGATGCCCGTCTACGCGCTGCCGCCGGTCTGCTACGGCAAGAGCAACGAACACATCGGCTTCCCCGGAACCCTGTCTGTCTCCGCCGCAACCTTCATGGCCGTGCTGCGCGATCTCGGTGCCAGCGTTGCCGCTTCAGGATTCAAAAAACTCGCACTCTACAACACACACGGCGGCAACTCCGCGCTGGTGGACGTGATGGCCCGCGACCTGCGCGCGGAATTCGGCCTGCGAACTTTTTCGCTCTTCGGATCCGGCGGCGCAAAGTTTGCAGGCCTCAGCGATCAGGAACGCGCCTACGGCTTCCATGCCGGCGAAGTGGAAACTGCATTTCTTCTGGAAGCCACGCCCGAACTTATCCACACCGACGAATACACCACCAACTACATCGCCGACGTTGCCAATCCAAAACCGCTAAAGCCGGAAAACAGTCCCGCAAATTTTGCATGGCTCACGCGAGACATCGCCGCCTCCGGCGTCCTCGGCCATCCCGATCCAGCCACCGCAGAAAACGGCGCGCTCTGGATTGCCGAAGCTGCCAAGTCCATCGCCGCTCTTCTCACCGCCATGTTTGAGTATGGAGAAACTCAGTCATGAGTCCCGCGCTCATTGACTGCG
>CAIZGA010000038.1 GCA_903932385.1 uncultured Acidobacteriota bacterium | reverse complement strand
TTACTACCCGCAATAACTCGCACAACAGATGCAGCGCACTTCATCATCACGTTAATTATGAGGACGAACATGTTATCGCTACAGCACAGCAAAAATTTTCTTCGCTCACTTGCTGCACTCACCTGCGTGATGTTGTCTGCCACGCTCTGTATCGCCGCCACTCCAGCTTCTCCCTGGGTGGCAACATGGGGCACGGCCATGGTAGATGCTGGCAGCAAAGATTCTCCCGACCTCACCGGCTCCACGCTGCGCATGGTGGTCCATTCCAGCATCGGCGGCCCGCAGGTTCGCATCTGGCTTTCGAATCGTTTTGGCACGGTGCCGCTTCATATCGCCTCGGCACACATCGCGCTTTGTGTGCAGGCCGTTCCCGACCCCAAAGGTGACCAAAATACCATCAGCGCCATTCGCACAGAAACTGACCGCGCGCTGACATTTGCTCAGATGGCGACTGTGACAATTCCTCCTGGTGCCACCATCGTTAGTGATCCGGTTGCGCTCAATGTGCCACCGCTATCGAACCTCGCCGTCAGCCTCTACTTTCCCGGCGACACACTCGGATCTACCATGCACGGCGGCGCCAATCAGCTCTCCTTCGCATCGCAGGGAAATCTTGTCAGCGAAAATGTTTTGCCGCTGAAAACCTGGTCGCGCGGATCGTGGTACTTCCTTACCGGCGTGGATGTATATTCGCCCGGATCGTCAGCCGTTGTTGTTCTCGGCGATTCGATCACCGACGGCAATCACTCCACGCAAAATGGCAACCATCGCTTTCCGGATTATCTAGCCGCGCGGCTTGCTGCCGACCCTGCCACCAGCAAAGCCGGTATCCTTGGCGTCGTCAACACCGGCATCAGCGGCAATCGTGTATTACTCGATGGCGACGGCCCCAATGCGCTCGCACGTTTGGATTGGGATGTGCTGCAGCGTAGCGGTGTGCGTTATCTGATTCTCTTCCACGGCATCAATGACATTGAAGCCGTCACGCGTTTCCATCAGCCTTATGGCGAACTGGTGCCGCGACTGGAACAATCGCTGACGCAAATCACCACGCAGGCGCATGACCACGGCATCGCCGTCTTCGGTGCAACCCAGATGACCGATTGCAGAAATTATCAATGTGCATGGCCGGAAGGGGAAGTCACCCGTACCGCGCTGAACCAGTGGATTCGCACCACGAAAATTTTCGATGGCATGATTGATTTTGATGTCACCATGCGCGATCCAAAATATCCCACGCAGATGCTGGAGCTGTACAACTCTGGCGACTACGTTCATCCGAACGACACCGGCTACAAAGCCATGTCAGATTCAATTGACCTGAACATGTTCTTGCAAGCAGCGAAACACTAGGCTGCCAAAAATCGCATTAGGCAGCGTCAGCAGCTAGACTGTAATATTTGTCATCGATGGCGGCAGGTCTTCTGCCGCCGCGCCCCACGTATAGTTCGGCTGCGCTCCCATCATGAACTCCAGCCGACCACCGGCAGAAATCTCCTCATGAGTTATCCATGCGCGCTGTAGGGGCTTTCCGTTCAGCATTGCGCTTTGCACATAAACATTTTCC
>CAIZGA010000037.1 GCA_903932385.1 uncultured Acidobacteriota bacterium | reverse complement strand
CTGCGCGGCGGCGCGCTGCAGCGTCAGCTTGTCGAATTCTTTTTGCTGCGTGTTGATTTCATCCTCCGCAACGCCAAGCTGGTTGATGTATCGCGCCATCGCGCCCTTGTCGGCGTCTTTCAGCGCGGCAATGTTTTCGCGCTGGCGGTCCTCTTCGGTCTTCAGGTAGCCGATGCGCGCGCCCAGCTTTTTCAACTGCTCGTCCAGATCGGCAACCTTGGCCCGCGCCGCGAAGACCGGTTGCAGCGCCTTCGTCAGCTGCTCATTGTTGTCAGTGGATTTAATCAGCAGGTTGAAATCGTTATCGCTGTATCTGGTAATTTGCGTTGCGTTCGGGAAGGCGTGCGTTTGCGTGATGCTGTACTTCACCGTCTTGCCGGCCGGCACCACAATGCGGAATCGCCACTCGTTTGCGGTTGTTTCTTCCGGCGTATTTTCGTTCGCCAGCTTCCATGTGCCGTTGCCGTTACGCGTCTGTTCCAGGATGACGGTGCGGTCTTCGGCGGCGCTGTTGTGCAGTGAGTAGTCGGTGGTTTGGTAATCGCGCAGGTGGCGCGTCAGCACGCCTTTGCTCAGCACCACCGAACGCAGCAGTTGGTGGTTGTTGGCGGTCTGCTGTACCTGCACCGCTGTATCCACCGCGTAGGAGAGCAGGCGTTTTTCTCCCGCGTGAATGGGGTCAAGCAGGCCCTCGCCGGCGAACTCGCCGTTTTCAATCAGCGTGAAGCTGCCGCGGTCCAGCGTCAGCGCGCTGGAGTTGGTGATCCACAACGCACGCAGCGCATTGCCGGCGCGCGGACTCCACAGCGTCACCCGCTCCACCGGCACGCTGGCCTGCAGTATCGGCACCAGCGCCGACTCATTCTTGCGGAGGGTGACCGGCTGCGAAATTTTGTATTCGAAATAATCGTCGAAGGCGGAAGTGGTTGTGTTGGGCGCAACCGACGCGGCAATTTTCGCCTGGTATTCTTCCGGTGTAACACTGTCGGCCAGTGCATCTACAGGCATCGTCGCTCCCAACAGACCAGCGCCACTACCATAGCCAATGCCGTTTCCAGAGTCAGGACCCATACCTGCACCACTACCAATGCCACTACCAATGCCATGGCCATAGCCATAACTGCTCATCATTTTTGGTGCACTCACAGCGGGTGATGGTGGCGGATATGGAACTTTGTCATTCCCTTCTTCGCCGCTCTCAAATGTCTGCGGAGTAGTCTGCGCCTCGCTGGGCAGCGGGATCTCCGGCCGTCGAGCATAGTACGGCTGCGAGAGCGGCTGAATAAAACTTTGCGGCGCGCCGGCAATCAACGAGAGCTGCACGTTCTCCCAGTCCGAGCCCACAGTGTTGTCAATCACGGCCCAGCCCTGCAGCGTTGCAGTTTCGCCGCTGGCTTTCGGCGTCACCAGAATGCGATAGGTGCTCTTCCACACCGGCACTTCGCTGATGTAGCTGACCAGCAAATTGCGCGTGCCGCTGCCGATGGCGTCGAGCGTCAGGTGGCGCAGGCCCTGGCTGTGCGTGTCGGCCAGCATCTGCAGGTAGCGATTCAAATCCTGGTGCAGGCCCGCGTCGAGCAAGCGAACATTCAGCGCCGGAGTCAGTTCAAACGTGCGCACGTCGCCCAGCTCGCCCACCACGGTCAATATGCGCTTCACCGCCGGTGGAGAAACATTGTCGTCCGGCTTGGCCTGCGTTGCCAGCGTTTCAATACTCAGCAGCCGACCGGTAAAAGTTCCGCTGCCGGAATGCACTTCCACATGCGCGCCGCGAATGGCGTTGTAGAGTTCGTTGCTGTCGGCATTCACGCCCAGCCCCAGCGCCAGCGATTGCAACTGCTGCTCCAGCGGCGTGGTGGAGTTGTAACCCGCACCGGCAATGTGTCCGCCGTTCAGGTCCATCGCGGTCAGCGATTGCAGCACGTCATTCAACTGCGCGGTGGTGAAGTCGATGGTGACGTGTTCGTTGCCAATCACCGTGCCGGTATGTTCAAAGTAGCCGATGCCGTTTTTGTACAGCACCACTTTGCGCACCGGCAGGTTGTGCGGTGCAGCGGCCGTAGCATTGGTTTTTACAGGTGGAGGTGTGTGCAGCGGCGGCAGGTTGGTCTGCTGCGCGTTGGCGGCCTGTAGCGTGAAGGCGAGAAGTGTGGTGCAGAGCGTGAATTGCAGTGTACGTTTCGGCAAGAGTTTTCTCCCAGCAGAAAATGACAACGGCGCATCTGGCGTGAAAGAAAACAAAACTACATTATCTGAATCGGCGAATCTTCAACTGTAGGAATCGTTGACTGCAGGATTAGACGTACGCGGGCAGCGATTTGTTCCCGCAGGAAAAATATATTTCGCAGGAAAATCAATGCACCGGCATGTCTTCGCTCTTGGCGAAGCTCTTTGGTTTCTTCATCAGGTAGGGCAGCGGGATGAGGCACGCCGTAATGATGACCAGCACCCAGATGGTGTCCACATACGCCAGCGCGCGCGCCTGTGCCTGCAGGCTCTGGTAGATGTACGCGGTGGCGTGCGAGGCCGCGTCGATGGGCGACATGCCGCCGGGCCCGCCGAAGTTGCCGGCGATGGCGCCGAGCATGTTGCGGTACGCGGGATTCCCCGCCGTGACGTTGGCGCTCAGGATGGTCTGGTGCATCTGTTCCCGCCGCGTCAGCAACATGGTCACAAACGATATGCCCACACTGCCGCCGATGTTTCGCGCCAGCGCGTTCATGCCGCTCACCTCGTTGTTCTTGTTCTGCGGGATGCCGGAGTAGCAGAGCAGGTTGATGGGCACGAAGAGGAACGGCAGACCGATGGCCAGCACGGCGCGCCAACTGATGGCCGTCCAGAAATCAATCCCCAGATAGATATTTGCGATGCGCATCAGCGATAGCGTGGTGGCCACAAAGCCGAAGGTGACCATCAGTCGCGGATCCAGTTTGCGGCTGAGAATTCCGGAGACGGGGAAGAGCACCATCAGCACCAGGCCGCCGGCGGAGATTGCCATGCCCGCGCGTTCGGCGGTGTAGCCCATCATCTGCTGCAGGAACTGCGGAATTAAAACCGTAGTGGAGTACAGCGATGCGCCCACGGCAAACAGCACCACCATCGTCATGCTGAAGTTTCGATGCTTGAAGAGTTTCAGGTCGACAATGGGATGTTCGACGGTGCTTTCCCGCCACAGGAAAAAGATGAAGCCAATGACAGTGGCCACCGCGCAACTGCTGATGAAGCGCGAGCTGAACCAGTCGTCCTCCTGCCCCTTGTCCAGCATCATCTGCAACGCGCCGATGGTGACGATGAGCAGGCCCAGGCCGATGTAGTCCACGCTGCCGGCCAGCTTGCGTGCGCGCTTCAGGTACGGTGGGTCTTCCACCACGCGGCTGGTCAGCGCGAGTGAAAGGATGCCAACGGGGATGTTGAGGAAGAAGAGCCAGCGCCAGCTGTAGTTGTCGGTAATCCAGCCGCCCACCGTTGGGCCAATGGCCGGCGCCATCACCACGGCCATGCCGTAGAGCGAGAAGGCCATGCCGCGCATGCTGGGCGGAAATGTATCGGCAAGGATCGCTTGTTCGCTGGGTTGCAGACCGCCGCCGGCTGCGCCTTGAATCACGCGGAAAAATACCAGCATGCCCAGCGTCGGTGCCAGCCCGCAGAGAAACGATGTGAGCGTGAAAAGAAAAACGCAGCTCATGTAAAAACGCTTGCGCCCGATGCGGTTCGACATCCATCCGCTGATGGGCAGTACCACGGCATTCGATACCAGATACGATGTCAGCACCCAGGTGCTTTCATCCACGCTGGCAGAGAGTGTGCCGGCAATGTGCGGCAGCGCCACGTTGGCAATGGAGGTGTCGAGCGACTCCATGAAAGTGGCCAGCGTAACGGTGAAGGCAATCAGCCAGGGATTATAGTGCGGCGCCCATACCTCATGGTGGTCCTCTGCGGGGAGAACCGATGCATCATCCACAGTGGCACTGGTGGCCAATTCGTCCCTTTCAGGTGTGGGTTTCGGAGGGAGCATTTGCCGGCATGTTGCACGGGCAAACCGGCTACCTTTAAAGATACGGTGTTTTTCGTCGCGGAGCAAAACTGCATTGTCATGCCGATTGCCTCGTTCAGCGCTGTTCGCGAGTTATCATCGAATGTTGATGACAGGGAAGTTGGTTCGTTGATACAGCCCGCAAATCCCGACGCTTTGCAGCAGCTGGCTGCCCGCGTAGTTGCCGGGGAAACAGCTGCGTTGGCGCGCGCCATCTCTCTTGCAGAAAGTGATGCAGCGGCCTCGCGGGAATTATTGTCGTTGCTGCCGATACCGGCAGAGGCGGCGCTGCGCATCGGCATCACCGGCGCACCCGGCGCGGGAAAAAGTACATTGGTCGAGCAACTCGCGCGTCGCTACGCTGCCGAACAGAAAGTGGCCGTGCTGGCGATTGATCCAACCAGTCCCATCACCGGCGGCGCGTTGCTGGGCGATCGCATTCGCATGCAGGGTGTGGAGCAACAGGTTTACGTGCGCAGCATGGCCACACGCGGATTCACCGGTGGCCTGGCGCGTGCCGCCGCCGCTGCCTGCCGATTGATGGAAGCCGCCGGCCGCTCGCCGCTGCTGATTGAAACCGTCGGCGTGGGCCAGGAAGAAACCGAAGTGGTGCGGCTGGCCGACGTCACCGTGGTGGTACTCACGCCGGGCATGGGCGATGATGTGCAGTCCATGAAGGCGGGGCTGATGGAAGTCGCAGATATTTTTGTCATCAATAAAAGTGACCGCGAGGGCGCCGAGCGTTTGCACGCGGAGTTGCAGGCAATGCAGTCGCTGGCCGATGCCGGCGCATGGCAGCCGCCGATTGTGCGCACCGTGGCCACCAGCGGCGAGG
>CAIZGA010000036.1 GCA_903932385.1 uncultured Acidobacteriota bacterium | reverse complement strand
TGGCGTGGGAGTCACTCCCAACGCGAATTATGCAGCCACCATTCCTGAGCAGACATTCATGGTCTACCAGCTGATGTTCGCCATCATTACCCCGGCGCTCATCTGCGGTGCCTTTGCAGAACGCATGAAGTTTTCCGCCATGCTGCTGTACCTCACGCTGTGGTCCATTATCGTTTACAGCCCGATGGCGCACATGGTCTGGGGCGTTGGCGGCCTGCTGAATGCCTCTGGCGGCAAGTTCCCCTGCCTCGACTTTGCCGGCGGCACCGTGGTGCATATCACCTCGGGCGTCTCGGCGCTGGTCACGGCGTTGTACATCGGCAAGCGTGTCGGCTATCCCAAGGAACCAATGATGCCGCACAGCCTGGTGCTCAGCTTTATCGGCGCCTGCCTGCTGTGGGTTGGCTGGTTCGGCTTCAACGCCGGCAGCGCACTGGCCGCTAATGGTCTGGCGACGAGCGCATTTGTGAACACACACTTTGCGGCAGCAGCGGCAGCCATCAGCTGGGCGGCGGCGGAATGGATACGCAGCGGCAAGCCGACGGCACTGGGCGCGATTTCCGGCGCAGTGGCCGGTCTGGTCGCCATCACCCCGGCTTCCGGCTTTGTGGATCCGATGTCGGCAATCTGGATTGGCCTGGCCACCGGCGTCTTCTGCTACTTCATGGTCGTCAAGGTGAAAATCTGGTTCGGTTATGACGACTCGCTGGATTCCTTCGGCGTGCACGGCGCAGGCGGTACGCTGGGCGCTTTGCTCACCGGCATCTTTGCCACCAGCGCCATTAACCCGGTTTTCGGCGCAGGCAAAGCCACTGGCTGGCTGCAAGGCAATGCCCACCAGCTGCTGAACCAGTTGACGGGTGTGGCACTGGCATGGGGAATCTCCATCGTCGGAACGCTCATAATCCTGTTTGTTGTTGATAAGCTGGTAGGCCTCAGGCTGAGTGAGGAAGACGAACACCGCGGCCTGGACCTCGCGGCACATGGCGAAGTGGGCTACGACTGGGAAATCAACGCTCATTAAAGTTTCGTAGGAAAAGGATTGAATATGCACAAGATTGAAGCCATTATTCAGCCGTCGAAGCTGGATGCAGTCAAAGAGGCGCTGCTTGAAGTGGGCGTCGAGGGCATCACCATACTGGAAGCTCGCGGCCACGGCCGCCAAAAAGGCCACACGGAGTTCTATCGCGGTCGCGAATACTCCGTTGACCTGCTGCCGAAGGTGAAGCTGGAAATTGTTGTCGTGGACGCGATGGTGGAGAAGTCGCTACAGGCCATCATCAGCGCGGCCCGCACCGGACGCATCGGCGACGGCAAGATTTTCATCAGCCGCATTGACGACGCCATCCGCATTCGCAATGAAGAGCGCGGCGATATCGCCCTGTAACCCGACGTGGCATAACCGCGACGGTAACCTGTACTGCAATGGCCCGCAGACCCCTGTGGGCCATTGCTTTTCCAACCACATTGCCGCACACTGCTATCCATAACTATGTCCACCACGCCCACACCAGCCGCCCTGGTCCCGGGGATGCGCGATTATTACCAGCAGCAGATGCTGGTGATTCGCAATGCCTTTGAGACGACCGGAAACGGCATGGAAACCGTCGCAGCAAGGACCACGCTGGTGGATTCCATTGTGACTGCGCTGTGGCGCGAAGTCTTGCTGCAGGAGCCGGACCTCGCAAAAGGCATGGCGATTATCGCCATCGGCGGCTATGGCCGCAAACATCTCTTCCCCGGATCCGACATTGACCTGCTCTTCCTGCTCGACGGATCGCAACCGGAACGCGTATACAAGCAGACCATCCGCCGCGTTTGTCAGGAGATGTGGGACTGCGGCATGCGTGTGAGTCCGCAGACGAGAACGCTGGAAGAATGTGCGCGCACAGACACAGAAAATATTGAATTCCTCATTTCGCTGCTCGACGAGCGATTTCTGTTCGGCGATGAAACCGTGCATCAAAAACTGGTGAAGGAGACCCTGCCGCGGCGACTCGAACGCGAAGGCAAAAGCCTGCTGACCCAACTGGCCGAACTCACCATCGCGCGCCATGACAAATACGGCAACACCATCTTTCACCTTGAGCCGAGCATCAAGGATTGTCCCGGCGGGCTGCGCGACAGCAATTTCTGCCACTGGTGGCTCGCCATCAGCGCCAGTCTGCAGGAGAAACACAAGGGCGCTGCGGCCGTCGAACCGCCGCCATCGGTAGAGATGCAGCACGCGCAGCAATTCTTTTTTGCAGTACGATGCTTTCTGCATTACCGCGCCAGCCGTGACGACAACTCGCTGGACTGGCAGGCCCAGGATGAAGCCGCGGCACGCTCCATCGGCAGCCCACAAAAAGGCGGCATGCCCCCGGCGTATTGGATGCGGCTGTATTTTCGCCACGCCCGCACCATTGAACGGCGCACGCTGCAACTGCTGGATGAAGCTCCGCGGCCGCGTGCTTCGCTGTATCAGCAATTGCGCAACCGCCGCATGCGGCTAACCAGTGAAGGCTTCCGCGTGGAGCAGGGACGCATTCTGCTGGACCCGCCATCGGATCTGGACAAGGCACGCACTGGACGGGATCCTGCACACGACCCGGAAGTGGTACTGAACATTTTTCAGGCCATGGCGGAAACGGGCGCGCATCTGGCCCGCGAGACGGAAGACCGGCTGGTGGATTCCCTGCCGCTGCTGGCTTCTCATCTGGAAGACGGCGCTGCACTGTGGAACCATTTGCGCCGCGTGCTGCTGGGCCGCCACGCCGGCAACACGCTGCGCGCCATGCATGCCATCGGCATCCTCGAATTAATTGTTCCGGAGTTTCACGGCATTGATGCTCTGGTGGTGCGGGATGCATACCATCGCTACACGGTGGACGAGCACACCTTTGTTTTGATTGATACGCTGCATGGTCTGGCCGAGCCGCGCAACGAATGGGAAAAGCATCTCTACGACCTGATGCAGGAACTGGCCCAGCCGGAACTGCTCTATCTGGCCGGCCTGCTGCATGACACCGG
>CAIZGA010000035.1 GCA_903932385.1 uncultured Acidobacteriota bacterium | reverse complement strand
GCAGACCGGCGAAACCAGCGGCGCACTCCAACAGGTGAAGGCGAAAAAATTAATTCTGGCCACCGGATCCGCGGCGCGCATGCTGCCCGGCTATCAGGCCGATGACAAAATTCTTACCAACATTGAAATCCTCGCGCTCGACACGCTGCCGAAATCGCTCATCGTGATTGGCTCCGGCGCGGTGGGCAGCGAGTTCGCTTCCATCTTCCGCAGCTTTGGCGCGGAGGTGACGTTGCTGGAAGCGCTGCCGCGCATTGTTCCGGTGGAGGATGAAGAGGTCAGCCGCGAACTGGCGCGCGTCTACAAAAAACGCGGCATCGCTGTGTATGCCGGCGCCAAGCTCGACAAGATTGAGAAAACGAAAACCGGCGTGAAGGTGAGTTTCGCAACGGCTGAAGGCAAAGCTGAAGTGAAAGAAGCGGAAAAAGTTTTAGTCGCAGTAGGCCGCGCACCGCGCACAGAAAATATCGGCATCGAAAAAACAAAAATTAAACTCGATCGCGGCTACGTTACCACCAACGAGTGGATGGAAACCGTTGAGCCGGGCATCTA
The DNA here is from genome assembly GCA_903932385.1 of uncultured Acidobacteriota bacterium. GTDB lineage: Bacteria > Acidobacteriota > Terriglobia > Terriglobales > Acidobacteriaceae > CAIZGA01. The sequence continues at coordinate 9,161 of CAIZGA010000035.1, read as the reverse complement.
CGCCATCGGAGACATTGTTGCCGGCATGCCGCAACTGGCACACGTGGGCAGCATGTGCGGCATGGTGGCGGCGGCGCGCATCGCCGGAAAATACGCGCGTCCGGTCAATCGCAATCGCATCCCCGGCTGCACATATACCGAGCCGCAGATTGGCAGCGTCGGCTTGACCGAGGCTGTGGCGAAAGAAAAAGGCGTCGCGATTAAAGTCGGCAAGTTTCCCTTCGCCGGAAATTCCAAAGCCACGATTCTCGGCAGCCATGATGGATTTGTGAAGGTGGTCAGCGATGCGAAGTACGGCGAGATTCTCGGCGTGCATATCATCGGTCCGGGAGCCACGGAAATCATCGCCGAAGCTGTGACCGCGATGGATCTTGAAGGCACAGTCGAGTCCATGATGTTTACGATTCACGCGCATCCCACGCTGGCAGAAAGCCTGCTCGACGGCTTCAGCGCCGTGGACGGCAAGGCCATCAACGCCTAGCGCGAGCGGAGCCTCCCACTTGCAAACGCTCCATGTTCTCCAACTCGGCCGCATGAGATATGCAGAGGCACTCGCTGTGCAGCAGCGTGCGGTTGCGTTGCGTCGCGAGGGAAGCATCGGCGACCTGCTGCTCTTTGTCGAACACGAGCCGGTGATTACGCTGGGCCGCAATGCGCATCGCGAAAATATTTTAGTGAACGAGTCTGCACTGGCGCAGCAGGGCATCGAGTTGTATGAAACCAATCGTGGCGGCGATGTGACCTATCACGGCCCCGGCCAACTGGTCGGCTATCCCATCCTGGATTTGCGCGGTGAATTTCCGCAGAAGCGCGGGCCATATCTCGGGCCCGTGGATTATGTTCGCCTACTGGAAGAAGTGTTGATGCGCAGTTGCGGCGAGTTCGGCGTTACCACGCAACGCATTGCAGGCTGCACCGGCGTGTGGACGCTGGCCGCGCCAGAAAAAAAACTGGCAGCCATCGGCGTGCACGTCACCGTTGGAATTACTTCACACGGTTTCGCGTTGAATGTTTTGAACGCTGCAAACACATCGCACGGTTTTGACTGCATCATTCCCTGCGGCATTGCCACGCGCGGCATCACCAGTCTGCAGTCGGAAATTGAATCGAAACCGCTGTGCGATCAACAACCGGTACCGACATTGCAGCAGGTTGAGCATTCTGTGGCCCGCCACTTCAGCCGCGTCTTTGCGCGCAATCTGCTCTGGACAGAATCGCTGGACGAAGCAATGACCGTCAACACTGTCAGCGGATAAACACTAGCATTCGTAAGCACCGCGAAGTTTATAATCAGAAACGCAAACGCAAGCTGCACCAGGAAGGACCGCCATGCCGACCGACGTTGTGATGCCCCAGATGGGCGAGTCGATTACCGAGGGCACCATCACCAAGTGGCTGAAGCAGCCGGGCGAGCGTGTCGAACGCGATGAGCCGATTTTTGAAATCACTACCGACAAAGTGGATGCAGAAATTCCTGCGCCCGCCGCGGGAATTCTCAGCAGCATTCTGGTGGAAGCGGGCAAGACGGTCAGCATCAATACTGTTGTCGCAATTATCGGCGGGGAAGTTGGCGCAGTTGCAGAAGCACCGAAGACCGTCGCAGCAACACCTGCGGCAACAGCAGTCGTATCTGCCAACACAACTTCTCCTGCAGCCGTAAAGTCAGACGGCCCCAATCTCTCATCGCCGCTGGTGCGCCGTATCGCGCAGGAAAATAATCTCGATCTCTCTCGCGTCACTGGAACTGGTGCCGGCGGCCGCATCACCAAAGATGATGTGATGAAATTTCTCGGCGGCTACGGTGCGGAAAATACAACGCCGACTACGCCCGCCGCAGTTTCCATTCCGGGCGAGCTCGTCCCGATGACGAAGATGCGTTCCATCATTGCGCAGCGCATGGTGGAGTCGAAACACACCAGCGCGCATGTGCATACCATTTTCAAGGTCGACATGACGCGCATCGTTCGCATGCGCAATCGGCACAAGGCGGAGTTTGAATCGCGCCACGGGGTCAAACTCACCTATATGCCGTTCATCACTTCGGCGGCCATTGCTGCATTGCGAAAATTTCCCATCGTGAATGCGAACCTCGAAGGCGACTCGATTCGCTACCACGCGCACATCAACATCGGCATCGCGGTTGCATTGGAGTGGGGATTGATTGTGCCGGTCATCAAAAATTCCGAGACGCTGTCGTTCCCGGAACTTGCACGTTCTGTCGCCGACCTGGCCGCGCGCGCGCGCAGCAAAAAGTTGATGCCCGATGAAGTTGCAGGCGGAACATTTACGCTCACCAACTCCGGGATCTTCGGCGAAGTCATCGGCCTGCCCATCATCAACCAGCCGCAGAGCGCGATACTCGGCATTGGTGCACTGACCAAGGAGCCGGTCGTTATCACCGCGGCTGACGGCACCGAATCCATCGCCATCCGTTCCATGCAACATTTTTCACTGGGATTTGATCACCGCATCATTGACGGTGCCGACGCCGGCAAGTTCATGGCGGAATTTAAATCCGCGCTGGAAAACTGGCAGCACGGCGGAGCATAGCTCCACGCCACAATATTTTTTCAGGGATTGTTACAGACGCTTCGCGGCTTCCAGCACGCGGGCCACGGCTTCTTCCGCCGTCGCGCCAATCGCAGAAAGATGGCCCATCTTGCGGCCTTTGCGCGGCTTGGCTTTTTCGTACAGATGCAGATGCACATCCGGCACCGCCAGCGCTTCATCAAAACGCGGCGTGCGATCTTCTTCCGCAGCGTGCAGCCAGGTGTCGCCCAGCAAGTTCACAATCGCTGCCGGCCTCAGCACCTCCACATTGCCCAGCGGCAAATCGCAAACCGCGCGGATTGCCTGCTCAAACTGGCTGGTGGAACAAGCGCGCTCGCTGGCGTGATAACTATTGTGTGGCCGCGGGGCCAACTCATTCACCAGCAATTTTCCATCGCGCGTCACAAACATTTCCACCGCCAGCAAACCTTCCAGTGCAAACGTGTCGGCAATCTCTTCGGCAATTTGTTTTGCCTGTGTCGCCAGTGTCTCGGCAATCGGAGCCGGAATCACGCTCCACACAAGAATTTGATTTTCATGATGATTGAGTGCTGCGGGAAAGGCTTTTGTTTCGCCGGAGGGCGAACGAGCCACCATCACGGAAACTTCCTTGTCGAGCTCGAGCGCTTTTTCTGCGATGCACGCACACGTGCCAACGTCCTGCCAAGCCTGGCGAATCTCTTCCTCGCTGGCCTCGCCGGTAAATCCAACCTTCGCTTGGCCGCGCCCATCGTAACCGCCGGTCGCACTCTTCAGGTAGCAGCGTCCGCCCAGTTCTCGAACCGCCGTTTGTAATTCTTCCAGCGAACGTACCGCGCGAAAATCACCCACAGGAAAGCCGTGCTTCACCAGCCAATTTTTTTGGTCGATTCGGTCCTGAATCACCGTCAGCAAAGCCGCACCCGGCCGCACCGGTGCAAATCGCGAAGCCGCATCCAGGCACTCAATGGAAACTTGTTCAATCTCCAGCGTCACCACATCGCAGCCGCGTGCCATGTAGGCAGAGGTCAGCGCATCATTCCAACCCGCTTCAAAACATGCATCCACAACCGGCCGCGCCGGACACGCCGGATCCGGATCCATCACCTGTATGCGATAACCAAGCGAACGCGCCGCCATCGCCATCATGCGGCCCAACTGCCCGCCGCCTAAAATGCCGATGGTTGCGCCCGGCAGAATTGCCTCGCGCGCCTGCTGTGTCATTTGGATTTTTCCGTTGGTGAAATCGTCGGCGTCGTGTTGGCCAGCACTTCGTTGGTGCGCGAACTGCGCCACTGCCTCAGCTTCTCGCGCAGGATCGCATCGTTCGTCGCCAGAATGGCAATCGCCAACAGCGCCGCATTCGCCGCGCCCGGCTTTCCAATCGCCAGCGTTCCCACCGGCACGCCCTTCGGCATCTGCACAATTGAGAGTAGCGAATCCACACCATTCAGAATCGTCGCGGCTACCGGCACGCCCAACACTGGCACCACTGTTTTTGCCGCCAGCATCCCCGGCAGATGCGCCGCTCCGCCGGCCGCTGCAATGATGACGCGCAGACCGCGCTGCTCCGCGGTCTCTGCGTATTCCATCATCCAGTCCGGCGTGCGGTGTGCGGATACAACCCGCACTTCATGTGCCACGCCAAACTCCGTCAGCAACTCAACGGCAGGCTCCATCGTCGCCAGATCGCTCTGGCTGCCCATCACTACTCCGACCAATGGTTGTGTCCCCACGCAACGATTATACGGTGCATGCCAAGTGGTTCGCCCACCGGCTAGGCTGCCGTACTCATGTCCGCAACCAGCTCCGTCCAGTCCGCGCCAATCGCTGTCGCCAGCGCTTTTACCGCAGCAATAAATGTTGCCAGTGTAGAATCCAGCGTTCCAGCTTCACTTACCACGGCGCTCACCGCAGCTTCATCAATCGCCAGATTTGTTCCCGCCGTTCCCACTGCCGCACTGATGGCAATCGCCGGTTTGGCAAACGCCAGCGATGCAGAAATCACCGCCTGCACCAGCGGAACAATCTGGCCTACATCGCCGCCTGCATCTTCCACCGCCTTGATGTAAATCGGCAACTTGGTTAACAACTTTTCGCCCGAGAGAAAAACAACTTTCGCATCGTGGCCAACATGTTCAAAAAACTTTTCAAATGCATTGCCTGTGTACGCCGGTTGTGTTGTAGACATAGTGCTCTCCTGTGCACTCGTTGCCGAGTGTGCTTTGCTGTTGAAATTTTCATATGCCCGGCAACTATCGCCGGAAATAGTCAAACGCCAGGTTCGCCAGCGTGAACAGGATGCTCATCGCTCCCGCCAACCCCTTCACACGTTGAATCGACCGCTCGTGCATCTGTATCTGTTCTTCAATCATGTTGATTCGCCCCGGCTGCCCGATTCCCAGCAGCGATGTCATCTGGCTCTTCAACACAGACAGATCAGCCAGTACCTGTCCCTCAAACTCCGTCATGCTTCGCTCCTCAGTTACACCGGCACGTTGGTAAACACTGCGCTCGAAAATCGCGAATACACCGGCGGATTCGATCCGTCATACATGCGGATGAAGTACTGCTCCACCTGTGCCGCCCGCGGTATCGTAAAGTTCTGCACCGGACTGCGCAGCACCAGGTCCTGATCAACGCCCGCGCCAAAATCCCAATCGCGCCTCCGCACTTCAAATCCGCCGCCGCTTGGCGGTGCCACGCCCGCGTTGATGCCAATCGCCGTCGTGCTGATGGAACTCACCTGCAGCTGCTGCAGATTACTCAACACACTACCCGGCACACTTTCCACACTCTGCGGCAGAATCACGTCTGTCGAAATCGACTCGCTCAACTTCAGCGACAATCCCTCCGCCCAATCATTGGCAAAGGCTACGGTGTACTCCATCACCTCTGGCCCGTTCGCTCGGCAAATAATTTTTACCGTCCGCACAATCACATCCAGCGCCGCGCCACTCGGCTGCGGCAGAGAAAGTACATCGCCCGGCCACACATCCGCGCCCATCTGCAAATTCACGCCGGTATAATTTCCGCTCCACGTTGCCGTCGGGTTGGTCGAAAAAACCAGCATCGCCGCCGCCGCATTTTCGCAATCGGCAGAACTCCGAGTTAGCGGTTGCTCAATTTTTCCCAGCCATCGCGCCACGCCCGGCAGCCCATCGCTGCCTTCGCTCGCAATGCTCGTCGTGCTCGCCAACCGCGCCCGCGACCGCGCCGGCACTCGGTAAAACACGCTGACCACTTCTCCCGCAACCGGCACGCGGCCCGCATAAAAACTAATCTTGCCCGTCGACTCAATTTTGCAATCCGTACCCTCGCCGGCCAATCCAATCAGTCGCGTGTACGCCGCGCCCGTCGGCGGCTGGCTGGTCACCCACGCCGTTCCGCTGCGACTCACGCGGCAAAATCCCATGCTGCCAAGAATGTTGATGCAATCCGTCGCAACAAAAGTGCAAGTCGCCGGCGAACTCGAAACATTTCCGTCATACAACACAGTCGCTGGCGTGTTCGATGCATTACCTAGGTCCTGCAAATCAAATACCAGATTCATCGGCGCAGAAATGAATCCGCCGCCGAACTGTTCCAGGCTGCCACCATTCATCGCGTAGTAGGTCTGCATCACGCGTTGCAACTCGCTGCAATACGCCCGCACCCGCAACGTGTAACTATGCCCTGCAGTAATCGTGAACGGCGTGCCCACTTCGCTGCCCCAAACCAGCGGCACCACAATCGTTGCCCCGCCACTCTGCCGCACACGATACCCCGCAAAACAATTTGCGATGTTCGTCGTCCCCGCATACAGCCCGCACAGCACACCATTGCTGCCGCTGTTCAATTGCACATTGCCTACTTCTAGAACAACGTTGCCGCCCATCTCCACCAGGTCAATCGCCGTCAGCGTCGTCTGCCCGTCATATCCATTGCCACCGTTCATCGTCAGTCCGGCAGATGTAATACTCAGGTGCGATCCCGGATCGCTCACCTCCCAGGTCTGCGCATCAAACGTCGCTTCATTAAAACTTTCGTTGATCAGCAGTCCTTTCGATTTGCCAATCATCATCGGCGCCTCGGTTAGGTTGAAGAGTGTCGTCCCACCATCGCCGTAGAGCATGTCGCAGGCATACGCCGTTGGTTCCACAGCGCCTGTCACGGTAATGTCATTCGCCAGTTCTTTCGCCTGCGTAGTTTTCAGCGGATCCAGTTTCCAATTTCCATTTCCCGCAGCAACACTGTGCGTCACCGTTCCCACTGGTTGTACTTGCAATGCACCGCTCTGTACGCGGTACGCAGCATAAACACTACTCGCCAATGCACCCGCATTGGCCGACCAACTCTCCGCCGCCTCCGTCAAAAAAGTTCCCACCGTAGTCGCCAGCGTCACACCACCCGTTGCAATCGTTCCGCTACGCACACGTGTTGTCAGAGTCTCGAGAATCTGTGCCGCACTCTCGCCATATCCCGCACCGCCCCACGGCACCGGCAATTTATCCAGCAACATTTCATCGCTGATGGCATTCACTTCCCACCGGTAATACGCGCCGGCAATTCCCGCTCCCGCATACATCGGTGCAGCTGCCGCGGCAATGTAGCCGGTAAACATCACCGTGCCATTCTCTGCCATCATCACCACGCGTCCGCGTCTCGCCGGGGTTTCCAGATTGTGCGCCGCACAGTCCAGCACCATCGTGCAGATGCTCGGCAGATTAAACCTCCGCTCCAGCTGCAGCGGTTGGTCTGTCGCCAGTGCGGCCGTGTAGTCCTGCGCGCCCAGCCCGTCCAGGTTGTCGATGGTCAGCTTCACGTCGTCTCTCTCAACTCAAGTTGTGCTTCATTCACTGCCGCTATACCAGAAACGCAGCCGCCGGCAGATAACTCCGGTAGCAAAGCACCGTCTCGCCATCCACAGCATCGGTCACCGGCAAGGCGCGAAACTGCGCGCTCAGCCGCATCCGTTCCAGCGGCGCACTCAACTCCACTGCGCTCTCCGCCGCACTGCGCATCGGCTGCAGCCGCGGATAATGCAGCATCACGCGATCTCCCTGCGCGCCTTCCATCACAAACAGCGCCGACCATTCGTGGAAAAACTTCCCGCCTTCGCGGTCCACAAATCCGCTCATCGTCTGCAACTTCATGCCGCTCGTCGGTACACCCGCCGGCAACGGTTCACTCAACTGCAACTCGCCCGTCGTCATGTTCACGTATGCCACACGCCCCACGTTGAAGCTCACGCGCCGGATGTAATTCACATCGCCCGCCACCACCGCCGCACCGCTCACATAAGCTGCGCTGATGCCGCTGCCAACAAATCCCGTCTGCCCCACATAATCCACATCTACCGCAACCATCTGGCCAACCGCAAAACTTTCCGCCTGCAGCGGAGTCACCATCAGCACCTGGGCCGTCGTTCCAGTCAGCAATGTCAACGCCGCAGTTGCAGTACTGCCGCTACCGTTTGCCGCCGCGCCACTCTGCTCCGTCAGCAGGTTCATGTGTTGCGACCCGGAAGACAACGCCATCTGCAGTTTCCCCCAGCCCAGAAATTCCAGCGACACTTGCGCTTCAATTTCCTCTCGCACCTGCACCTGTGTCACTGCTGGCGACCCGCTCCGTAGCGGCGCATACACACTCGCAGACTTGCGAGAAAAATTTTCCACCCAACCCAAATCCATCCACGGAGCAGGCGGAGCCTCCAGAGAAAATCCGCCGCTCTGTGCCGGATCAAAAATCGTCGGTGTCCCCGTCGTGCGATTCACCGGCGCATAATACGCGCGCACCCGACGCACCATCGGCGCATTTGCCGGCAGCATTTTTTCCGCTGCCGGATTCAATCCCGTTCCCGGACTCGTACTCATTCTCCCTGCTCCTCCAGGCTGTAAACCGTCACCGTCGCCTTGCGCTCCAGTCGTTCCAAACTTTCCGCCGGCCGCTTCACCGCATCAAACACCGCATCGCTCCAGAAAACTTGTGTCAGCATAGGCACCGCCGGTGTGCTCGCATAATTCGTCTTCAATGCGTGTTGCGGATTCAGCATCTGCCGCAACTCCGCATCCATCTTCGTCAGCATCCGACCGCGGTCCATACCGGCATTGTCCGCATTGCCGTCCGTCGCGTAGGCAATCTCGCAACTCATCGCCGCCATCGTTTCCGGCAACTCCGTCTCCGCCGCCAGCTTGCTCCACCGCAACACAAAAACATCCGCCGGCTGCAATGCGCTCACCTGCTCGTTTTCTTCCACCAGGATCCCCGGCCGAATCACCCCGCGCACCACCATCGTCCGGTCCGGATTGATTGTCGCCAACCGGTTTCGCAGCGTCACATAAAATGTGTTCTTCGCGTTTTCCATACGTCCCCAAACCAAGTCCTGTTTGTATTGCAGATGAAAGTTTTCCCGCAGCCGCTACAAGCTCTGCGCCACCGGCTCACGCAACTCCAGCCGATACAGATACGCGCGCCCGAATGCCTCAGACACACTCACCGCCGCTATCTGCAGCAGCATCTGTCCGGCAACAATTCCCACCGCTGTCGCAAACAATGTTTCGGCGGAATTGAATGCCAGCGATCCAACAATCGCATCCACTGCACTCGCAGAAACCAGCAACTCGCTCTGCGCCCCGTGTCCGGCACTCACG
>CAIZGA010000034.1 GCA_903932385.1 uncultured Acidobacteriota bacterium | reverse complement strand
GCCACAGCGGCCGCTTCCGCATCGACGTCGTTTCCACCGCTGCGGATGAACTCGCCCGCGCTCTGAAAAAAATTCCCGGCATCACCACCGTCACCCCGGCCGGCTCACTGCGTCGCGGTCGGGAAACTGCCGGCGACCTCGACCTGCTCGTCACCGGCCCCGCCTGCGAGGAGTCCAAGTCCGCCGCCACCGCAAACAAAGTCGCCGCGCTCGAACAAGTCGCGCACCTCATCGCACACGGCACCAACAAAGTCAGCTTCCAGCTCGCCAATAATCTTCAGGTCGATGTGCGCATCCTCCCGCGCTCCAGCTACGGCGCCGCGCTGCAATACTTCACCGGATCGAAAACGCACAACGTGGCCCTGCGCCAGCGCGCCCTCAACTTCGGTTACACGCTGAACGAGTACGCTCTCGCCCGCATGAAAGATAACTCCGTCGTCGCCGCCGCCACCGAAGAAGAAATTTATTCCGCTCTCGGCCTCGATTACATCCCTCCCGAACTCCGCGAAAATCTCGGCGAAATCGAAGCGGCAGAAAATCACAAACTCCCCAAACTCATCGAGCAGAAACATATTCGCGGCGACCTGCACATGCACACCAACGCCACTGACGGCAACAACACCATTCTAGAAATGGCCGAGGCCGCCGCCGAACGCGGTTACGAATACATCGCCATCACCGACCACTCAAAAAATCTCGCCATGACCAACGGCCTCGACGAGAAACGCGCCCTCGACCACATCAAACGCATCCGCAAAGTGGATAAGGACCTCGCCGGAAAAATCCGCGTCCTTCCCGGCATCGAGGTCGACATCCTCGCCGATGGCGCGCTCGACCTCGACGACGCCGTGCTGGCCGAAATGGATATCGTCGTCGCCAGCGTGCACACGCACTTCAATCAGCCCGCTGCGCAGATGACCGACCGCATTTTGCGCGCGTTGGAAAATCCGCACACCCGCATCCTCGGCCATCCCACCGGCCGCCTGTTGCTGCGTCGCGAACCCTTCGCGCTCGACCTCGAAGCCGTCCTCCGCCGCGCCGCCAAGCTGGGCGTGGCCGTCGAACACAACGCCGCTCCGGAACGCCTCGACCTGCGCGACCGCGACCTGCGCCTGGCCCACGAACTCGGCTGCAAAATCACCATCGACACCGACGCGCACCACACCACCCAGCTCGACAACATGCGCTTCGGCATCCCGCAACTGCGCCGCGCCTGGCTAACACCCGCCGCCGTGCTCAACACCCTGCCGCTGAAAAAACTTCTAACTGCACTCCGCCCCAAGCCTTAAAATTAAATTCAAGGTGATGTATGAGTGACGGACGCGAAGAAAGGGAAGAACGCGAGAAGCGTCGTGAGATTGAGGAACGCGAGGCCCGCGAAGACTGGCTCGAACGCAAACGTTTCGACCCCGCCGAACCCGAACGCCGCGACTCTTAACAAATTTTGCGCAAGAAAAATGCGGCAGGATTTCTCCCGCCGCATTCTCTTTTTCTCTTCGCCAAAATTACGGCGCTGTAATCGTCGGTGCGTTCTTCGGTGTGGATAGATATCCGCTCACCTTGTTCTTGCTCACGTTGTTCACCACGATCTCATACAACATCGGGTCTTTGCCGGTGTAGAACTGCATCGGCTCGTCCAGCGTCTTGTCTTTCTTCTCAATCTTCTTGTCGTCCGCGTTCACTTCCAGCGTGAACTTCGAATGCTTCTCGTCCGACTTCTTCAACTGCAGGCTAATCGTGGAAAGCAGCGTCGGCTTGGCGCCCTTCTGCAGTGTGAACTCGAAATACTTGCGGTCGCCCTTGTGTTCCAGTTCCACCAGTTCGTCGTGGTTCTTGGCAATCAATCCGCTCATCACGCCGGCATCGCCCATCACGCTCTGCAGTTGCGACTTGGTCGCGGCCAGGTCCTGCTTCACGCCGCCAACGTCGGTCTTCACGCCGCCCACATCGGTCTGCACCGCACTCACCTGGTTTGACACCGTGCTGATCTGCTGGTTCGCCGCCGCCTGCTGTTTCTCCAGCTTGGCGGTGTCTGCGCTTTCGCGCCGCATAATTTCCTGCGCGCGCGCTTCAATCGCATCCTGGCTGGACTGGCTGGTCTGCTCCACGCTCGCCGTCAGCCGCGCATTGGTCGCGCTCAGTGCGGAAGATAGGTCCTTGTTCTGCTGCTGCGAGAGCACCAGGCTCCGCTTTGCTTCATTCAACTGGTTCTGCAGCGAATAGCTCCATCCCAGACCGCCGATGGCTGCGATTAGCGCCACCGCTATCGCGCCCAGCAATGCGCCTGATAAGCCAGATCCAGCGAAGCAGTG
>CAIZGA010000033.1 GCA_903932385.1 uncultured Acidobacteriota bacterium | reverse complement strand
CCTTCCAGGCCCACCGGCGCGGCCTTCACCGCCAGCGTTCGCGGCCCAAAGGGTTCCACTCCAAATCCGTTGTATTCCAACTCCGCCGCAATCGAGGCAAACGCCACCATCTGCGCCGGCAACAGCTCCACCAGCAACGGCATCAGCAACCGCTGTCGCTGCACGCCTTCCACTTCGCGTTCACGCAGGATTTTTTCAAACAAGATCCGCTCATGCGCCACATGCTGGTCCACAATCCACAAACCTTCTTCATTCACCGCCAGAATGAACGACGCCTTCAACTGCCCAATCGGCTTCAATGTCTCCAGAGAAGTCAGCGTTGGCGGCAGATTATCGTCACCCACCTGCAGCAACTCACACGCACGCGATGCCGGCGAAGAAACAAACGCCGGCGTATGCGAATTCATCGCCGCGCCATGACTCGCAGCAACAATCCCTTCGCTCGGCGGCAATGAAAACGGCAGCGCAGCATTTTCTGCAGCAGGCCGCACCGGCTCCAGCACAAACGGCGCCGCTTCCTCCATCACCGCTGGCGGAGTTGACTCCTGCGCCAACTCCGACGGCTCCGGCGTCACATCAATCTGCAGCGTTGACGCCGCCCCGCCCGCCGGATGCAACGCACCGGCAAAACTCGCCGCCGGCCTTGAACGCAGCAGCGATGTCCGCACCGTGTCGCGCACAAAATCATGCACCACGCTCTGCTGCCGAAAACGCACCTCGGTCTTTGCCGGATGAACATTCACATCCACTTCCTCCGGCGGCATTTCCAAAAACAGCAGCGCCACGGGAAACGAAGTCGGCGGCAGAATATTTCGATACGCTTCCATCAACCCGTGCAGAATCAGCCGGTCGCGAATCAGCCGGTGGTTCACAAAAACATAAATGGAATTTCGATTCAGTTTCTGCAACTCGGGCCGCGAAACAAATCCGCTTACCCGCAGATGCCCGGTCGGCGGCGGCACATACTCCGCCTCGCGTTTCCACGGCGGCGGCTCCGGCAATCCGCTGCGCGAAAAATCCATCTCCGCAGCCACCGGCAGCATCTGGTCCACCGTCTCGCGCCCGAAGATTTGAAACATCCGCTCCGCCGCCGTCGCCACGCCGGGCACATTCAGCAGCACCTGCGTCGCGCTGTGCAATTCAAAATGCCGCTCCGGATGCGCCAGCGCGTAATGCGTCACCAACGCGGCCACATGCGTCAGTTCGGTCTGCTCGGTCTTCATGAATTTTTTTCGCGCCGGTGTGTTGTAAAAAAGATCGCGCACCGTGATGGTGGTTCCCTGCGGCAGCCCCGCCTCGTCCACGCGCAATACTTTGCCGCCGGCAATTTCCACTTCCGTGCCCGCGCTGTCCTCTGCCACTCGCGTGGCCAACAGCAGCCGCGATACTGACGCAATCGACGGCAGCGCTTCGCCGCGAAATCCCAACGTCGCAATCGCCAGCAAATCATCGCTCGACCTCAGCTTTGAAGTTGCATGGCGTTCAAAGGCCAGCAGCGCATCATCGCGCACCATGCCGCAGCCGTCGTCGGATACGCGAATCATTTTGCGCCCGCCCGCCTCCACATCCACGCGGATGTGCCGCGCGCCGGCGTCCAGCGCATTTTCCATCAACTCTTTCACCACCGAAGCGGGCCGCTCCACCACTTCGCCCGCGGCGATCTGGTTGGCTACCTGGTCCGGCAATACACGAATGCGCCCCATACAGCCATGATTGTATGTTCATGGCTGCATTGTGGGCGCATCAGAGGTGTGGAAAGCTGGTCGTTATTTCTTTCAGTTATTTTTTGCGGACGGATTTTTTCGCTGCAACTTTGCGGCCCGCCGTTTTCTTGCTCGGCGATTTTTTCTTACCTCGGCCGCTGTCCACATCGCCCACCATGTGCAGGCGCAGGAAGTTGGTCGATCCGCTGCGGGTGCGCGTGCCGGCCACAATACCCAGCAGCTCGCCTTCATTCACCACGGCAGCATCCACCAGAATTTTTTCCGCCATCTCCACCAGCGTGTCGGTGTTGGTAAAGCGCGGGCAGCGGATCGGCTCCACTCCCCACAACAGATTGCAGCGGCGAACCACGCTCTCCGACGCGCTCAGCGCATAGATGTACGGTCCCGGACGATATTTCGAAATCAGCCGCACCGTGGTTCCGGTCTCGCTGAATACCGCAATCGCCGACATGCTCACATCTTTCGCCGCGTGCGCCATCGATTCACAAATCGCTTCCGCCACTGAGAGTCCCGGCCCGTGCTGGCGCTCCGGCACAATGTTGGTCAGGTCGGTGCGCATCTGCAACTCGGTCTCCAGCACAATGCGCGACATCATCGCCACCGCATTCACCGGATACTTGCCCATCGCGCTTTCGCCCGAGAGCATCACCGCATCGGTGCCGTCATAAATTGCATTGGCAACGTCGGAGGCTTCGGCGCGCGTCGGTCGCGGGTTTTCAATCATCGACTCCAGCATCTGCGTCGCCGTAATCACCGGCTTGCGGTGCTGTGCCGCCAGGCGAATCACGCGCTTCTGGATGGCCGGCACTTTTTCCGGCGGCATCTCCACGCCCAGGTCGCCGCGCGCCACCATCACGCCATCGGCTTCTTCCAGAATCGCTTCCAGATTATCAATCGCCTGCGGCTTCTCCAGCTTGGCAATCACCCAGGTCTCGGCGCCCAATGCGGCCACGCGCTGCTTCACCAGACGAACATCTTCCGCCGTGCGCACAAACGAAACGGCAATCGCATCCACTTTGTGCTTCAGCGCAAACTGCAAATCTTCCAGATCTTTTTCCGTCAGCGACGGCACACGCACCGGGATGCCCGGCAGGTTGATGCCCTTGTTCTGGCCCAGCACGCCGCCGTTGATGATGTCGCACACCACGTCGTTGCCGTCCACCTGGTGCACCACCAGCTCAATCAATCCATCGGAGAGCAAAATGCGCGAACCCACTTCAAGGTTCTCGGCCAGCGTGCGGAAGGTTGTGCTCACCACCTGTGCCGTGCCCGGCACATCGCGCGGCGTGATGCGCAGCTTGTCGCCCGCCTTCAACTCCACGCTCTTGCCGTCCTTCAACTTGCCGGTGCGGATCTTCGGGCCCTGCAGGTCGGCCAGAATGCACAACGGCTTGTTTTCCTTCTCCGCCACTTTGCGGACCATCTCAATCAGCTTCAGTTTTTCTGCATGGGTGCCGTGGGAAAAATTCAACCGCACAACATCCAGCCCCGCGCGCACCAGGTGGCGGAAGGTTGCCTCTGTGGAACAGGCCGGCCCCAGCGTGGCCACAATCTTTGCCCTGCGCTTCTCTACGCTCTGTGTATCAATCAACTCATTCAGCTTTGCATTCATCGGACTGAAAATCTCTCCCCTGCCTGCTTCGGCTGCCCGCAGGCAGCGTTTATCTGTGGATGCTTCCTGTTGTATGTGGCTTCATCCTTATTCTAACTGGCTGGACCACTCCGGCGTGTGTCAGCCGCGCAAATATCTACCGCGGCCTTACACATTCTTTACGCGGAATTTAGCCCTCAACCGTCGGGTTCTTATGCTGTGCGTTGAACTCCGCGCCCACCAGCACGCTGTACGCCACCATGTAGAGCCAGAACAGCAGCGCAATACCGGCGCCCAGCTGGCCGTACACCTGCGCGTAGTGCGCGTAATGACCCACATACCAGCCGAAAAACAACGTCGCGCCGAACCACGTCACCGTGGCCAGCGTCGCCCCCGGCAACAGGCTCGTCCACTTGTGGCGAATCGGTATGCCGTACTGGTAGACCATCGTCAGCACCGCCACGCTGCTGCCCAGCGCAATCGCCCAACGCACCATTCTCCAGCCGAAGACCACATACACCCGCAGCACATGGCTGGAATGCACAGTCATCCACGCCTCAATCTGGTGGCCGTAGATAATCATCGCCGTCGCCGCCGTCATCGGCAGCAGCGAGAGCGGCACCAGCAGCAGCGACTTCATGCGTTCATTCCAGCGGTTCACTTCATGCCGCTTGATGCCGTACGCGCGCCGGAATCCTTCCATCAACGACAACAGAATTCCCTGCGCCGCCAGCAGACTCACCACGCAGGTCCACGCCAGCACCCAGTTGGAGTGGCGCGTGTGCTGCTGCTGCGTTACATAATTTTCAATCATCGGCGCAGCATTGGGCGGCAGCAGTGAAGTCACCAGCGAATTCAGCGTATGGCTCAACCCCGCCGTGCTCTCATTCAATCGCAGCAGAAACACCAGCAGCATCAGCGCGGGAAACATTCCCACCACCGCCGAGTACGACGCCGCCTTCGCCAGCATCAATACGTCATGCATCGCAGCCTGCCGCACCGCATGCCACAGGTGCGTAAAGGTCCTGGGATGTTTCACTCTCGGCTGCTTGCTCTTGCTCATCGCGTCGGCGGCATCCATTTCTTCAGGAATTCCGTCACCGACTCCGACTGCATGCGGCTCATGCTTTCAAACTCGCCGCTGCGTTGCACCAGCAGCGTGCGTCCCTGCGAGTCCAGCACCACCAGCGCCGGCACTCCCCGCTTCAACGGAACACCGTACCGCTCCGCCACATCCAGGTTCATGTCGTAGTTGCCGATGTTCACATGCACCACCAGAAAACCTTTTGCCAGCAGCGCATCGTTGGGCGATTGATGAAAGTAATAATCCAGCACCTTGCAATCCGGACACCAGTTCCCACCAAAATCCAGAATCACCCGCTTGTGGGTTTTGGCCGCCGCCGCCAGCGTTATCTTGATCACCGGCTTGGCGTCTTCATTCGAATAAATCGGCGTCCACTGCGCCGGCAGCTTCGCCGTCATCAGCAACGCCAGCGTCGCTACCCGCCAGATATTTTTTGTCAGCAGATTCAATTTCATCGCGGCTCCAACTATCAGAACTCTAGCATTCCCGCGCCGCCCTGAACCATCTGAATCCAGCAAAATTCTTTGTCGGCTTACAATACCCTCAGACCATGCGAGACGACTCCAACCCCGCGGTTTCTGCCCCACACGTGCCCTGGTATATCTGGTGCGGCGTGCTCGCCGTTACCAGCGTCGTCATCGGCGCGCATTGGGACGTCAGCTGGCACCGCACCATCGGCCGCGACACATTCTGGACCCCGGCCCACATGGCCATCTACGCCTGCGGTCTTCTCGCCGCCGTCAGTTGCGG
>CAIZGA010000032.1 GCA_903932385.1 uncultured Acidobacteriota bacterium | reverse complement strand
GACGACGAAGGCGTCTCCCGCATCGACCTCACCCACGAATACCTCCGCGCCGCCACCGAGTACGGCCTCACCTACCGCGAGCTGAAGCAGATGGCCCGCGCCTCGCTCGAACACAGCTTCCTGCCCGGCGATGACCTCTGGTCCGCGCCCGACACCTTCCTCCGCATCGTTGCCCCATGCAGCGGCCAGCGGCTCGGCGCAGCAACACCCACCGCCGCCTGCAGCAGCTTCCTCGCCGCCAACCCCCGCGCCGCCGCCCAGTGGGAACTCGAGTCCCGCTACCGCGTCTTCGAGTCCAGCTTCAAATAAATATGAGGCAGTCATTCTAAGTGCCATGTATCAAGCGTGAAGATTTTCTATAATATCGCTGTATTTGCAGAGCTAGGAGACATTGTGAACGTCTGCCGATTAGCCAGGATGGTTCTTATTCTCATTCTCTGCTTCTCATCTCACTGGCTCTATTGCCAAAATAGTGCCTGTGAAGAAATTCGTGTCATGGGTCGTATGGCAAGTGCTACTTCACTTGCTTCCCTTAATGCGGAGAAGAAGAAAACTCCTGAAACCTATCGCGTTCAACTTGTCTATACCGCTCGTATGCTGCAAATTGAACCGCACAATCTGAATGCGGCGCGGATGATGCTGGACTTAATTCCAAGCCATGATGAAAATAACCCCGATAATCCGGAAGCGAAAAACGCAATTTGGTGGGATCTTCTCGATATGGCGAATTGCAAATCCGGCGCCATTTATAAGTCAGATTTGATGCCTACATTTCGGATTCAGGAACGATTGTTCCATGAGCTGGCCAAGGCGGTTTTGCTGGTGCCGGACAGAATGTTTGACTACGTCTCTTTTGCATCTGATGCAACGAATGATATTAGTAATGATTATGAAGTTCAGATGCGAACTGTTTGTCTAGCTCGTCATAATCAGTTTGTAGCCGCAGTTGATAAATTGCAGCCTGATGATAAACAGCGGTTTGTAACTTCATTACTCGACCCCAAAGATTGCCGTGTCATTCGGATTGGCGAACAGTAGGCCGTCAGCGTGATTGCCTTGGTTGTTCGCCGAATTGCTATCTGAAACAGGAACCATATATTTGCCCAGATTTCATACTTTGTGCATACACTGAATTAGCCCAATGACCCACATCGTTCCCAACGGCCTGCCGTCCAAACGCATCGTCCTCACCACCTTCGGCACCTTGGGGGACATACACCCGCTCATCGCGCTCGCGTTTGAGTTGCGCCGTCGCGGCCACACTCCGGTCCTCGCCGTCTCGGAAATCTTCCGCCCCAAAATTGACCCGCTCGGTTTTGAACTCGCCCCCGTCCGCCCCTTCATCTCGCCGGACGACCGCGAACTCATCGCCATGCTCTTCGACATCTACAAAGGCACCGAACGCACCCTGCGCGAAATTCTTTTCCCCGTGATTCAGCAGACCTACGACGACCTCACCGCCGCCGTCACCGGCAACAGCACCACGCCGCGCGCCGACCTGCTCATCACCGGCGAACTCATCTACGCCGGCCCCATCGTCGGAGAAAAAACCGGCATCCCGTGGGCCTCCTACGTGCTCGCCCCGCTCTCGTTTTTTTCCGCCTTCGATCCGCCCGTCCTGCCGCCCTATCCGTTCCTCTCCAAGCTGGAACCCTGGCTCCCCGGCACTGGCCGTCTCGTCGCAAAATTCGTTCGCTTCGTCACCCGCGACTGGTGCGGCCCCGTCTACAAACTCCGCACCTCGCTCGGCCTCGCACCCGGGGAAAATCCCCTCTTCGACGCCAAGCACTCGCCCAATCTCGTCCTCGCCATGTTCTCCGCCGTCCTCGGCACCGCGCAGGAAGACTGGCCCGAATCCACCGTGCAGACCGGTTTTGTTTTTTATGATGGCGACGCCGGCAAGCAGGACCTCACCCCCGAACTGCAGGCCTTTATGGACTCAGGCCCGCCGCCGGTCATCTTCACCCTCGGCTCCGCTGCCGTTCTCGATGCGGGAAATTTTTACATCGAAAGCGCCAAGGCCGCCGAAGCCCTCGGCATCCGCGCCGTCCTGCTCATCGGCATGGATGACCGCTACGATCCGCGCAATCAGGGCCACACCCTGCCGGAGACAATCTTCGTCTCGCAGTACGCGCCCTACTCCAAACTTTTTCCCAACGCCGCCGCCATCGTGCATCAGGGTGGAGTCGGCACCACCGCCCACGCACTCCGCGCCGGCCGCCCCATGCTGGTGATGCCCTACAGCCACGACCAGCCCGACAACGCCCGCCGCGTCCGTCGCCTCGGAGTCGCCCGCGTTCTGCAGCGTGAACAATACAAAGCCCCGCAGGTCACCAGGGAACTCGGCAAGCTTCTCGGCAGCCGTCGCTATTCGCGCCGCGCAGAACGCATCGGCTTCGAGCTTCGCCATGAAGACGGCATCACCACCGCCTGCGACGCCATCGAAGACCTGCTCCGCAAGTCCCACAAGTAGCCGCGCAAAAAAACAGGGGCGCAGCATAACGCCGCACCCCGTTTTGGAAAATTACTACTGCGAGCTATTCCACCGAAACGTCGCCGGATATCGTATGCGCGTCAATCTGCACGCCGCCGCCGCGCACTGTGCCTTCCACCATCGTCCGCTTCACGGTGCCGTCCACATGCTGGCTTTCTGCCACATTCACATTGCCGGACATCGTATGCGCGCTCAGCGTGTACCCGGCGTTGCCTTCAATATGCAGACGCACATTGCCGGACGGCGTATTCGCTTCCCACTTGCCCGTCGGCACGCCGTTCACCGTCACATTGCCGGAGCCGGTGTTCGCGCGCAGTGTGCCGTGCAATCCATCCACAGTGACGTTGCCCGAGCCGCTGTTCGCCTTCACCACGCTCGCGCCCTGCAACTGCAATTCCACATTGCCGGATCCGCTGTTGGCATTGATTTCTCCGTCAGCATGATTGCCAACCAGTTTGATGTTGCCTGAGCCGGTGTTCAGTCTCACACTGCCGTCAACGCCACTCGCCGTCACATTGCCAGACCCGCTGTTCAGCGACGCTACATGCCGCACGCCTTCCGCTTCCACGTTGCCCGAACCGGAATTCGCGCTCAGCGTGCCGCCCTTCGGCATGGTGATTTCATAATCAATGCCAACGTTGCGATACAGCTCATAATTGTCGTGCGTTCTGCCAATCACAACCTTGTTGCCGTTCTGTTCAATCGGCGGGTTCGCAATAATCTTCTGTAGCTTCTCCTGCCCGCCTTCGCCGTACACCTTCACCTTTGCAACCACGTGCACCTGATTGTCCGCGCCCGCATGGACCCGCACATTGCCGGAACCGCTGTTGGCATCCACCACCACATCGCCGCTCACCGTCAATGTCTTTTCAAATCCGCCTTCCGCCGTCACATGGCCGGAGGTATCGGCAAACATCATCGGGTGCGAATCCATCGCCATTGCAATTCTCGCGTTCATCATCGCCGCATTCACGGCCTGCATGTTCACATTCACGGCCATCTCGCCATTGATCTTGATGGCTCGCTGCACCTCTGCCAACTGCCGCTGCGTGTCTGCAGACATCAGCGACTTTGCACGCGCCTGCTCCATCAGCGCTTTCATCTGCTCGGCCCGTGCTTTTGCTTCGGCCTCATAAGCCTTGATGGTTTCCGCCGAAGGCACTTCATACTGCTGACCATCCGATCTGCTATATCCACGCACATACGGAGCAACCGGCGCTACCGGAGCAACACGCGGCGCTGGCGGTGCATCCGGTGAATTCGGCGTGTACCGCGGGCTCGGCGGCGCATCCGGAGAGTTCGGCGTTCCCCCCGCTGGCGGCGCATCTGGAGACGCGGCAACCGACGCCGCCGGTGCTGCTGCCGGTGCCGGAGTAGCTGCCGGTGCTGCTTCAGTTGGCGGCGTCGAAATGCCCGTCTCCTGCGCCACAGCCAGCATTGCCAGTGTCTTCTCCTGCAGCACCTTCGGCACCACCTGCAGATGGCAGGCCAACGCAGCTCCTGCACTCAACGTAATCGCCAACGCACATCCCGCCGTAAATACAATCTTCCGCTTCATGCTCATCGCCAATTTCCTCCGCAGCAGATTCATCACCCGCCGTTCTAAATTTCCGGTTTCAAAAAGTCCCAGCGCACACGCTTCCGCCGAGTGTTGATTTCTATCCATGTGGATTGTTTCCGCCAGCCGCAACAGTGCCGCCGCATACTTGCCGCGACTCTCCAGCCTCGCTGCCGCCATCTCGTCACAGGCCATCTCGCGCGACTCATCCAGCCGCCGCTTCATCCACTGCGCCGCCGGATGCCATGCCAGCAGCACCATCACTGCCTCGTACATCAGGTTCATCAAAAAATCTTTCCGCTGGATATGCGCCAACTCATGGCACATCGCCGCGCGCATTTCCGTCACTTCACGCAGCTTCAAAAAATCCGGCGGCACCATCAGCACCGGCTGCATGCAGCCCACCGTCACCGGCCCGCTCACTTCATCGGACTCCAGCAACTTCACCTCTTCCAACCCAAACACACGCTGGCACTCCTGCCACGTTTCCATCTGTTCGCCGGTAAGCTCTGCATCGGTTGCCCGCGCGGCCATCTGCACCGTCCGCCGCCACATCCACGCCAGTCTCGACATGCCAAACAGCAGCCATCCCAGGTACACCGCCGCCAGCCACTCAATCCAACGCTCGCTCAGCGTCACCGTGCGGGTGTATCCGCGCAGCAGCGTCTGCACGCCGGCTTGCAGCATCGTCTTCCACATGGGAATTGGCGCAACCTGCGTCACTGGTATCGCATCAGAAATTTCCGGCGCATTGTTCGCACTTTCAGTCGATGCATCCATCGCAGCATCATCACGCTGCACCATATTCGCCGGTGCCATCATCACAGCATCCGTTGCATTCGGATCTGCAACCATCACCGCTGCACTTTGCGTCGCAGCCGCCGGGGCCGCAGTTTTCGCAACCAGCATCACAGACACCATCGGCAGCAACAGGCAGGCAGAAACCGCCATAACCCACACGCGATGCTCCAAATCCACACTGCTGCGTCGCGCCCAATACGCCAGCAACACCGCCGTCAGCATCACCACCGGCGCCTGCCACAATGCATTCGTCAGAAACTCCAATAGCCACTGCGCCGCGTTATTCATCGCCCTTCTCCAATTCCTCGGCTAGACGTTCGCTCACTCGTGCCAATGTTTCCGCATCCACCTGCTTGCTCTTCACCAAACTCATCAGCAGGCCTTCCACCGATCCGCCGAAGACGCGGTCCACAATATCTTCCACCGCACTGCCGCTGGCATGGTCTTCGCTCACCGTCGCACGATACTCATACGCGCGCCCGCGCAGAGTCCGTTTCACTTTGCCTTTGCGATGCAGCACGTTCAGCATCGTCTGCACTGTGGTGTACGCCGGGGCCGGCTCGCCCGGCATCTTCTCCAGCACGGCCTGCACATTGCCCGGCCCGTTCTCCCATAACACCTGCATGATCTTCAACTCCAGCGGAGTCAATACCTGTCTCTTACGCGTATGCAATGCCATTGGTTCTCCTAACTGGTTAGGAGATTACCCCGCAGACGCATTCTTGTCAACTAATTTGTTAGGAGCTTTTGGCAGACCACGACCCGCATCTGCTTCCGCAGCTCTCCGCTTGCGTGGCCATCAGTAGGAGTGAATTACAGCGGTTGTACGTCGGCTGCCTGCCAGCCTTTGGGTCCCTTCACCACGGTGAACTGCACCGCCTGGCCTTCCTGCAGGCTCTTGAAGCCCGAGCCCTGAATGGCCGTGAAGTGTACAAATACATCTTCACCGTTTTCCCGCGAAATAAAGCCGAATCCCTTTGCGTCGTTGAACCACTTCACTGT
>CAIZGA010000031.1 GCA_903932385.1 uncultured Acidobacteriota bacterium | reverse complement strand
CTGTTTCAATTTCTGGAAAGCATTTTTCTTCGAGCTCTCCATGCCCATCCCGTAATCGAATCCATAGGTCTGTCGGAATGCCCCGTTATGAAAAAAATCATCGCCAATCCATGTGTTGGTCATCGGTGCCTGCGGTGATATCGCCTTCACCGCCGGGTGTGGATCAATGCCTGCCATGATGGCGGTAAATCCGTCATAGCTCACGCCCATTACGCCAACGCGTCCGTTGTTGGTTGTGTTGTGCACCAGCCACTCCACCGTGTCATACGCGTCGGTACTCTCATCCACCCGCGTTGCATCCGTGTGGTCACCAATTTTGTGCACCACGGCGCGGTTCATCACAAACTGGCCGCCGGAGCCATACCGACCGCGGATATCTTCAAAAGCAAAGATGTAGCCGCTGGCCGCCAGTTCCGTGTAGCGTGCATTCAATCCGTCGGAGTCCCAACTCTCCACGCCATATGGCGTACGCAACAACAATATCGGTAGCGCAGCAGTTGGATGGATGGCGGGCTGCAACAGCACCAGATGGAGTTTCACCCCATCACGCATTGCCACCATGAATTCACTGCGAACGTAATCCGGAAATAAATAATGCTTCGGTATCGCATCCACTTTTGCTGCGTGGCGCAATATGGTTTCACGATTGCATAACTGGCCGGGGACAGTGACTTCTTCAGCCGCCTTTACAATTGCGGCATCGTCGCGCGTCAGCCCAATCACTTTGCCATGCGAATCGCGTTGCAGTTGATACTCGACATCAGTGCCCGGCAGCAGCAACGTGTCTTTTTCTATATAACGCAGCCGAGTACGCGGGCTGCGCGGCCCTTCCACAAACATGGCGCCATCTTCGCCATCATGCGGCGCCTGGTAGACCAGGGAGAAATCACTCTGCGGCTCGCCCAGATAAAAATTCAGATAGCAGGGCGTGCCCGAATCCAGATAGCGATACGCCCCTGTGAACTCCGCCAAAGTGGCGGCATCCGTGGGCATGGCCACGCTGGAATGCGGCGGCTCTGCCAACAGCGATCCGGCAAGGCCAAAAATTGAAATGAAAAATAAAAATGCCTGTAATAGGGGGATGGGATATTTCAGTGCAGGCATCCAGATTTTCTGCATGCGTGTTGGCTGCAGATATGACGTGCCTATAGTGAGGAAGCGCGACCGGCGCATGCGTAGACTCAATTCTTCACGAGCAGTGTAGAAATGTCAGTCTAGCAGAGACAGTCGGCATGACTGTTAAGCCACGCCGACCGGATTTGTATCGTATATCTGTTGCAGAACTAGCTGGCCGGAGTTGCCGAGCACTGGAAGCCGGCACCTTTGTGTCCGCCGTCGCAGAAGGGACGGTTCTGGCTGGCGCCGCAGCGGCAGAGATACACTGCAGGCTTGCCGGAAAGGTCCCAGGTCTTGCCATCTGCGTCAGAAAGTTCAAAGTCGCCCTTCACTACCAACGGGCCATTGGGAAGAACGGAGATTTTCACGGATGTATCGGACATGTTTCGCTCCAGCGAAAGAAATTTGTACTGCTGGAACATAGTAGCACGAATATTTGTTGCAACAATCTTTTTTTAGGCCGTTGGCCGCAGCCTGTCCCGCAAATCACTAGCCAGCGCAACCACACTACGAAGCTTGGCCTCCAGTCCGGGAGTGATTTTCGGCTCGGCCAGTGCCAGTTGGCTCTGCAACAGCAGCCCGGCAATAGTGGACTTCAACTCGCTTTGTATCTCTGTAGCAGCAGCATTGCGAGCCAGCATCTGCTCACGCTCGCGTCGGCTGACGGCCTGACGCACCTCACGCACCAGGCGAGCGCTACCGGCAATGCCGAAATTGACAACCACGGGCACCGCCAGCCCTGCGTGTTGCCACAACAGGTCCGCCCCTTGCGGATCGGCTTCCACCAGCGCCTCGTCTACAATCACAATTCCAAATTCCTGCCGTCGCAGCGCAGACAGGCCCGACCGACGACTGCGTGCCACTTCCACAGGCAGCCCGAGTTGCCGAGTCAACATTGCCGCGCAGTTCTCTGCTCCGTTGATGGATGTAATTAGCAACACATGCTGCAGCGAATTCCCTGCCGTTACAGTGCTGTCGAAAACCATCGTTACCGCGCGCTGGCTCGGCTTTTTGGCCATCGAAGCAATTGCAGGGATAACAGACATCCCAATCAGTTCCTGTTCAATTGGTGGTAGCGGCGGAATGGAAAAACTCTGCAGCCGTTGTTGTCCAGCTCCGCGATAGGAAAAGTTTTTGCCGGTGTCGCCAAGAATATTCTGTGTGCTCATCGATATTTCTCCAGAAGTAGGGTGTCAGCCCGCCAGCGAGCCGGTTGTTTTTGTCAGGATTCCCTGCAGGTTGTGTACGCAAAT
>CAIZGA010000030.1 GCA_903932385.1 uncultured Acidobacteriota bacterium | reverse complement strand
CGCGCTGCTGGATTCAACTGCTGCCGATAGGGAAATGCTATGCCCTTGGCACCTTCGGTGGGATAACTTTCCCCATGCCAGCGCACTACTCGTTTGGACGCTGCTGGCGTCGCATTGGTGCACATTTTAAAGACGGGAGTTTTCATTTCTGCAATGCCGTGCAAAGTGGACCACTCCACCGGCCAGCGGAGAACTTCCTGCAATAAGGAAAAGTCATCAGCGTACGTCGACTGCATTGCAATGTCGGCAAGGCGTCGCGCAAGCGATAGAGATTCGCCACAGCTATAGTTGCAGGGGATATGCGGCAATAGCGAGGCGCCCATTTGTCGCCAGAATACATTCAACTCCGGCGGAGCCTGGAGTTCGACGATGCTGGAAGCTGGAGTGGCGGTGTTGTTTGCGGCCAGCCAGAGCAGTTCCGGATTTGAAGAATCATGATGCGCTTCTGCATAAAATCGGCTGCAGCATTCGGGGCAGCCAAGCCGCAAACTGATTTCTTTATGATGAGATTTTTCCCACGCACGGGCAAGAAGTTTCGCCGGCTTCTTTTTGCCGATGGCTGCGTACATATAGATGCCTACCGGAGTATGGCCCATGGCGGAAATCTGCGGCGATGTGCGCCGCTCGATGCTGAGTGGCAGAATCTTCAGATTGTGTTGGCTGCAAACGGCGGAAGTGGATTCGAACTCCTCGGTCGCTATCCAGCGGAGCATGGCTGGAAGTATTCCCGCGACGACGGCATCGAACTCAAGCTGTTGCGAGACTGCGCGAATTTTCTCCAGGCGTGGCAGCCAAACGGCGCGTGCCGCATTGCTCACCCATAGAGTACGCAGAAAGGGCGGTAGCTGATATGCGTCACTGCGTGTTTCACTGGCCTGAGCTTTGCGCTGAAAGATCGGCAATCAGCCCCTCCATGGTAGTGTTGTTGCCGCTTTCCCAGTAACGCAGCAGTTGCTGCTCCATCAGTTGCCGCTGCGCGCTCAGGGAGACGGGCGATTTTCCTTCGGCAATTAACTCTTGTTCGCAATATTCAAACAGCGCCATCCATACGGCGCAGTGCTCACTTCGATTACGCCAGTCGCCGTCGGTGGAGTTGCCGGGGCACTGGCCTTTGCAGATGAGAAAGAATCTGCAGCCGCTGCAGCCGTGGTCGGTTTGCGGCGTGTGGTAAAGCGCGAGGTACCGCTCGTAACCGGCAAATTCTGACTTGATAAAATCGATGCCTTCCTTGCTGGCCTGGCCGCAGTTGCTGCGTTCGCCGTGGCCTTCAATGCCGCTGACGCCGGCGGTGGTGTAGGGATCGCAGGCGCGCCAGATGCAGCTGACTTCCTGCTCGCGGCCGAGCAGCAATGCGCGGATGCTTTGGTACACATCAAACTTAACGGAGTGGAACTCGTGCGCCGCGCGGAAGAAATATAAGAACGCGGCAATATTTTCCTCATCGCTAAGGGTGCAGCTTTCACGCACGGCAGGGTCATCCACTTCAAGGATGTGCAGCCGAATGCTGCGAACGCCGAGTGCCTCAAGGGAGTGGAACCACTCCAGCAAGCGCGGGAGTTTGTCGGCAGTAGCGTTGTAGCGGTGCAGGGTGACGATGAGCCCCGGCGGTATGCCAGCTTTGCAGAGCGCAGCAATGGCGTCTTCAGTTTTCTGCGTGGCCTCGCGTGTGGCGGCAATCGAACCGGCCCATCGGATATCGTTGAGTTCGCCGGGACCGTCAATGGAAATACCGACACTGACGTTGTATTTGCGGAAGAGTTCAATATGCCGCGGAGTAATCAGTGTGCCGTTGGTCTGCACGGAGTTGGATCCGAACTTCTCCAATCCCCATGACCACAGGTCTTCAAGATCTTCTTCCGGAACCAGCAGCGCTTCGCCGCCGAACAGGCTGAACTCGCGGCCTTCTTCAGCCAGGGCCTGCTTCATGCGGTCCATGTCATATTGCGCGCGCAGATTACCGGCCGCGCGTTGCGTGTTCTGGTAACAGTACTGGCATGCAAGGTTGCAATGGACGCCGAGTGGTCGCAGTTCCACTGTCATCGGAGTTCCCCCTGAAAACACTACACCCGCAGCCGAGAGGTAGTCTCTGCTGCGG
>CAIZGA010000029.1 GCA_903932385.1 uncultured Acidobacteriota bacterium | reverse complement strand
CGACGCCGGTCTCCGCGCTGATTCACGCTGCAACCATGGTCACTGCGGGCATCTACATGGTGGCGCGTTCACATGCCATCTTCGATCGCTCTCCGCTGGCGCTGGCGGTAGTTGCCATCATCGGCGCAGCCACTGCGATTTTTGCCGCGAGCATTGGCCTGGTGCAGACTGACATCAAGCGAGTGCTGGCCTACTCCACCGTTTCGCAACTGGGATACATGTTTCTGGCTTGCGGCGTTACCGCCTACTCGGCCGCCATCTTCCACCTGATGACACATGCGTTTTTCAAGGCGCTGCTCTTCCTTGCAGCCGGCAGTGTGATTCATGCCATGGGCGGCGAGCAGGAGATGGGGCGCATGGGCGGCCTGCGCAAAAAAATTCCCGTCACCTTCTGGACCATGTCGGCGGGCGTTTTTGCGATTGCCGGTTTCCCGCCGCTGGCTGCGTTTTTCTCCAAGGATGAAATTCTCTACCGCGTCTTTACTTCGCAGAGCCCGTTCGCGCCCGTGTTGTGGGCAATCGGCCTGCTGACGGCGGCGATGACCTCGTTCTACATGTTCCGGCTGTGGTACCTGACATTCTTTGGCACGCCGCGTTTTGACGAGCAACACACGCACACGCATGAGAGCCCCTGGCCGATGTTGGGCCCGCTGACGGTGCTGGCGTTGTTGTCGGTCATCGGCGGTTGGGTGGGCATACCGGCGGCACTGGGCGGCAGCAATCGCTTTGAACATTTCCTCGCGCCGGTATTCGGTGGCAGCGGCGTAACGGAAACCTCCAACAACGGTTTGGAATTGACGCTTGCACTGGTATCCACATTGGCTGCTGCAGCCGGGTTGTATCTTGCCGACCTGCTCTATCGCCAACGGCCGGAGTTGCCGGCAAAGCTGGCTGCGAGCGCCAAGCTGGCTTACACAACGCTGATGAATAAATTCTGGGTGGATGAAGTATATGCCGCGATTATCGTCGCGCCGCTGGGTTGGCTGGCGCGCGTGGTGCTGTATCGCGGCGTGGACAATATTGTGATTGACGGCGCGGGCAAGGTCACTGCGGTCAGCGTGCTTGGCTTGGGCAGTGTGGTGCGGCGCATACAGTCGGGCAACATCCGCAGCTATGCCGGTTGGCTGATTGCAGGTGCGGCGGCGCTGGTGCTGCTGACGCTGATGATTTTCGGGTTCCACTACGCGAGTTTTGATTTTGCCACTGCGGCCATGGGTGTAACGAAATGAATTTGAACGGATGCATCCTGTCGCTGATTGTCTTCGCTCCGCTGGCCGGCGCGCTGCTGGTGCTGCTGCTGCCGTCGCGCAAAGACAGCAAGCTGGTGCACATGGTCACGCTGGGCATCACGCTGGTGCTGTTTCTGATGACGCTGCACTTGCCCGCACATTATGTGTATGGCGGCAACGGTTTTCAGTTTGAGCAGAACACGCCGTGGATTGCGAGCCCAGCCATCCGATTCCATCTCGGTGTAGATGGGCTATCGATGTGGCTGATGGTGCTGACCGGTTTGCTGGCGCCGCTGGGCGTGATTGCCTCGTGGAAAGCGCCAGCGGAACGTGCCAAATATTTCTTCTCGCTGTATCTGGTGCAGCAGACGGCCATCTTCGGCGTCTTTGCCGCGCTGGACCTGTTCCTTTACTACGGCTTCTGGGAGCTCTCGCTGGTGCCGATGGCGCTGCTGATCAGCGGCTTTGCCCGCAGCAGCAACGGTACTCGCGCGGCAGTGCGCTTCTTCCTCTACGCCTTCATTCCCTCGGCACTGCTGCTGGTGGCGATGATCTGGCTGTATGCCAAGACCGGTAGTTTTGATTACGCCACGCTGCACCAACTGGCCGCTTCACATGCGATTGCCGCCGCGCCCTGCGCTCTGCTGCTGGCGTCGCTGGCTTTCCTGCTGGCCTTTGCCGTCAAGGTTCCCATCTTTCCGCTGCACGGCTGGCTGGCCGATGCAGTGGACGAAGCCCCGACCGCCGTGGTGATTGTGCTGGCCGGCAAGCTTGGCCTCTATTCCATCCTGCGATTCATGCTGGGAATATTTCCGGACCAGGCACGCATCGTGGCACCGTATGTGGTCGCGCTGGCGGTCATCAGCATTCTTTACGGCGCGTTGCTGGCCATGGCGCAGACCAACTTCCGCAGACTGGCAGCCTTCTCCATCGTCAGCCATCTGGGATTCGTGATGCTCGCCATCTTCAGCTTTACGCAGACCGCAACCAGCGGCGCAATCTATCAGGTGCTGAGCCATAGCGTGACCGATGCTGCGTTCTTCATCCTGCTGGGCCTGCTGTTTGAACGCTACGGCACCAATGAAATTTCCCGCTACGGCGGGCTGGCGATTAAGTCGCCGTGGTTCGCCACGCTGTTTGTCATCACAGCACTTTCACTCATCGGGCTGCCGATGCTGAATGGTTTTGTCGGCGAGTTTCTGATTCTGGCCGGCAGCTTCAGCGTGCATCCGGCGTGGACTTCAGCCGCAGCACTCGGCGTGATTCTGGGCGCGGTCTATGTGTTGCGTCTGGTGCAGCGAGTCTTCTACGGCGAGCTGAATGAAACTCTTCCCGCTGCGCCGGACCTGCTGCTGCGCGAACAACTGGCGCTATGGCCGGTGGCCGTGTTGATGCTGGCCATGGGCGTGGCATCTCCCGTGTGGATGCGGGCCATCAACGAATACACGCAGGCCGCGGCAACGCACTTCACCCCCATCGCCATAAACGTACTTGCAGGAGGCGTGCGCTAATGAACTCTATCGACATGATGCGCCTGCTGCCGGAAGTGATTTTGATTCTGACCGGTGTTACGGTGATGCTGCTGGAGCCGTTTCTTCCTGCTGCGGCCAGCCGCAAACCGCTGGGCTGGATTGCCATTGCCGGTACGCTGGCATCGCTCGAAGTGAGCTTCTCGCAACTGCCTCAGGCGCCCGGCACTGCGTTCTACGGCATGGTCTCGGTGGACGCGTTCAGCACCTACTTCCACCTGCTGATTGCGATGGTGCTGCTGGCGACGCTGCTCTCGTCTCTGGAATATTTTGAGGAACACGCCACGCACGCCGGAGAATATTTCGCGCTGCTGGCCTTTGCCTGCAGCGGCATGATGCTGATGACCAGCGCTGCCGACCTGCTGCTCGTCTTCATCGGTCTGGAAATTTCTTCCATCTCCACCTACATTCTGGCCGGCTTCCGCAAGACCGAAGGCACCAGTGCCGAGGCCGCGCTGAAGTATTTCCTGCTGGGATCGTTCGCCACAGCGTTCTTCCTCTACGGCATCGCGCTGCTCTTCGGCGCAACAGGCTCCAGCAACATTGCAGGCATTGCCGTCGGGTTGGCGACGGGACCAACGCCGGTGCTGGCCATTCTGGCGCTGGCGATGATTCTCATCGGCCTCGGCTTCAAAGTATCCGCCGCTCCGTTCCATGTGTGGACGCCTGATGTCTATCAAGGCGCACCGGCACCGGTGGTTGGCCTGATGTCCACCGCACCCAAGGCCGCCGCCTTTGCTGTGCTGCTGCGCATCATGTACGGCGCGCTGCCCACGCTGGGCCACGGTTGGACGCAGTTGATCGCCATCCTCGCCGCCGCGTCCATGACCATCGGCAACCTGGGCGCACTGCAACAGCGCAATGTGAAACGCATGCTGGCGTATTCTTCCATCGCGCATGCCGGTTATTTGCTGG
>CAIZGA010000028.1 GCA_903932385.1 uncultured Acidobacteriota bacterium | reverse complement strand
TATAGAAGAATTGATGCTGCGCGAGTTTGTGCATCCCATGCCCAGTGTTGATGAACAGGAAGATGCGACACCGGTTTTACGTAAAGAAAAACTGCTGAAGATTGACTCTGAATGCATCATGCTCACACAGCCGATGCGGAACCTTCATACCAATCCAAAGGATTTGCGCATCACTCAGGCCCCAACCGGACTCTTCCCAACCTATTGCTTCCGCCAGGAAAGCGGTAATTTTCTGCTTTCGTTCGACTACGGCGCAGAAGCTATCGTTCGCAATCGTATAGCCTCATTTCAAAAGCGCATTATCCCCCTCGAGTTATCTATCGCCTTCGGCGACCATCTGGTTGCCACTGCAAAAATTGAAGCGCTTAACACCTTCACCCCAACGGATGGCGATTTCAAGCCAACCAGCGACATGCAATCACACAAAGACCACGAACTCGCCAGCGATCTTGTGAAGGTTGCGGCAGGTGTTATCGCCGGAAATTTAAAAACCTCCGTACAGCCAATCTATCCACAGTCCGCAAAAGACCGCCATGTGAGTGGAACAGTTGAGATGAGCGCAGTGATTGGCACCGACGGCCAGATTCACAAACTGCGTCTTCTGCATTACGACGATGCTGATTTAGCGCTCTCGGCCATCTATGCAGT
Source organism: uncultured Acidobacteriota bacterium (assembly GCA_903932385.1). GTDB lineage: Bacteria > Acidobacteriota > Terriglobia > Terriglobales > Acidobacteriaceae > CAIZGA01. Next base: position 1,179 of record CAIZGA010000028.1, on the reverse strand, counting down.
ACGACAATGGAAATATTCTCCATATTTACTTAATGGCGAAGCCGTGTCTGTGGATACTACAATCAAAGTGATATACAACCTCAACTAATTTGCGCATCAAAGTTGCCGGTAAATCCATTTGAGTTCAGGTGCATGTTGAACAATAGATTTTCTTCGGGCTTGTTCCTGCGAAATTCCGTGTTGATGATGCTTGTCGCAATCGCAATCACTGCGTATGGGCAAGATGATGCAGCGCTGCGTACCCGTTTGCAACATGCAGACAGTCAGTCGCGTCTGGATGATCCCGCGCTGCTGCCGTGGCACATGAAGGCGGAGTTCCAGCTGTACAACGAAAAAGGCAAGCCCACTGAATGGGGCACGCTGGAAGAATGGTGGCTGGGCAAGGAGTATCGCAAGCGCCGCTTTGAAAGCCCGTCGTTCACGGCCACCATCATCAGCAACAAAGACGGCGTCTTCCAGACGGCCAACACGCCCGCGTTGCCCGCCGCGCTGGACACACTGGAGCAGCAGTTCTTCCGCCCGATGGACGCAGAGATTGACGACACAACTTTGCAGCCCGACCTGCGCAGCATGAAATTCGGTGCGGTGCCGATGGATTGCATCATGCTCGACTCGCCGATCAAGAACGCGCACGCGCTGCCGCTCGGGCTCTTCACAACTTTCTGCCTCGACAAAGGCAAGACCTCGCTACGCGTCTCCTACAATTTTGGAACGCAGCTGATACTGCGAAAGAAAATCGGAGTCTTCCAGGGCAAGTTTGTTGCGCTGGATGTTTCGGTGATGGAGTCTGACGTGGTTAGTTCAACGGCAACGGTTACAGATTTAAAATCCGCCACACTGACCGAGGCCGACTTTGCCGTTACTCCGGAGATGCGCCGCCTGAACACCAGCGTGGTCACGCTGATCGAGGGTTCGCAGTCGAATATCGGCCTGGTGAAAGGCAAGGCGATTTTTTCTCCCATGCCGCCCATGCCCGCGCAAAACATTGCACTGCAAATCTACGGCAACGTTGTGCTGAAGGCGCTCATCGGCACCGATGGCCGCGTGCATGACATTCACGTTGTCTCCACGCCGGATGCACGGCTGGCCATTGCGGCGATTGCCGTGGTGCGGCAATGGAAGTACCAACCGGCCACACTGAACGGTACACCAGTTGCCGTGGACGACACCATCAGCATT
>CAIZGA010000027.1 GCA_903932385.1 uncultured Acidobacteriota bacterium | reverse complement strand
TGTTCCTGCGAATGCTCGGTGCGCGAGGGGCCGTTGGCCACAAAACCCACGCCGCCGATGATGAGCGCGATGCCGCACCAGCGGCTGACAGAAATATTTTCATGCAGCCAGAAACGCGCAAGAATTGCGACCACGACGTAGCCGAAAGAAGTTGCCGGTAGCACGAAGGTGAGGTCGGCCCAGCTGAGCGCGGTGAGGTTACCGGCCATGAAGCCGAGAAGAAGAATGATGCCGAGGATGACCGTCGGATTGGCCAGCGCATGCAGCAGCGCGCCCAGATGATGCACGGAAACGGGGCCGGCAGACTTCATGCCGATGCCGAGCAGCGTGTCTCCCACTGATGCGGTGAGCATGACGCAGATGAGAACCAACCAGCGGCGGGGAGTGAGTGTGTGCTTCATCTATCAAGAAATAAAATTGAGGGCGGACATTTGTCCGCCCTCTGTGTTGGAATGATTATGCTGTTGCCGATGCGGCCTTTTCTCTGGCCTTGAGTTTGGAAGCGCGATTACGTTCTGCGCGCAGCTTCATGAATGCCTTGGCCTCGACGTAGAGGCGAGGCAGGTCGCGGTTGACGAAGGCCTTCCACACCACGCGGAATGCAGCCTTGGGGCGGAAGTAATATTCGTCGTAGAACTTGTGCACCATCTCCATCACGTACTCGGTCGGCAGGCCGGGGTATTCGATGTGCGCCATCTGGTGGCCGCCGCCGTCTTCCATGCTCTCATTGGTGATGAAGCCGCCCTTGTGTGCGAACTCATAGAACTCCGTGCCCGGGTACGCGTGGGCGACGGAGACCTGAATGGTTTCGCAGTCGAGTGACTTGGCAAAGTTGATGGTGTTTTGGATGGACTGCTTGGTCTCTCCCGGCAGGCCGAGAATGAAGTCGGCGTGGATGATGAGGCCGAGGTCGTGGCAGTCCTTCACAAATTCACGGGCGCGTTCGACGGTGGCACCCTTCTTGATGTTCTTCAGGATCTGCGGATCGCCGGATTCAAATCCAACGATGAGCAGACGGCAGCCGGCGTCCTTCATGGCCTTGAGCGTGTCGCGGTCAGTGGTGACGCGCGAAGTGCAGGACCAGGTGATGCCGAGGGGCTTCAGCTTTTCGCAGAGTTCAATAGTGCGAACCTTCTGGATGTTGAAGGTGTCGTCATCGAAAAAGAATTCCTTCACATGCGGGAAGTTTTCTTTCGCCCACTTCATTTCCGCCGCAACGTCATCGCTGGAACGCTTGCGCCATGCGTGGCCGGAAAGCGTCTGCGGCCAGAGGCAGAAAGTGCACTGCGCCGGGCATCCGCGCGTGGAGTAGAGCGCGATGTAGGGATGCAGCAGGAAGGGAACGTTGTAGCGCGTCACGTCCATGTCGCGCGCGTAAATCTTGGTGGCCCAGGGCATCGCGTCCAGGTCCTCAACCGGCGGGCGGTCGGGGTTGTGGACGATGCCGTTGGCTCCGCGATAGCTGATGCCGAGGATATCTGCCAGCGGCTTGCCATTGGCAAACTCAACCGTGGAGAAATCGAATTCGCGTCGGCAGACAAAATCAATCGCGCTGCACTCGTTCAGGGCGCGGTCTGGATCGGTGGTCACCGGCGGTCCTACGAAGGCAATCTTAATCTTCGGGTTCACAGCCTTGATGGCCTGAGCGAGTGCGTGGTCGCCGCTCCAACCCACAGTGGAGGTGAAGAGAACGAGAAACTCATACTGCTTCGCGATTTCAATGGTCTCATCCGCAGTAACGTGATGCGGCGGCGCGTCCAACAGGCGGGACCCCTCGAGCATGCCGGCAGGATAGGCCAGCCAAACGGGGTACCAGTAGGACTCGATCTCACGTGTGGCTGGCCAGCGCGAACTGGCACCACCGTCGAAGTTTTCAAATGAAGGCGGATTGAGGAAGAGAGTCTTCAAAGGCATATGTCTGATTTTATCAGAGCAAGGGCCTTGCTACGCGAAGAGTAAGGGGCTTATTTTGATGAGCTTACAGCTGCGCTGCCGGAGCGTACCCACTCTTCCAGTCCGCCGGAGGCGCGCAGCAGGTCCAGATGCAGATGTGTCAGGTCTTGCCGGGCCGCCAACAGTTGAACAAACTTGCCGCGTTCGTCGATGCGCGCGTTCTGTTCATCCTTGGGAGAGAGCTGCGGAGCCAGTTGATTGGTGGTGGTGCTGGCCTGCAACTGCGTGATGATGGTCTTCAATTGCTCAGAAGAAATTTCGCTTTCCAGACGCGCAATCGTTTCCCGCGCAGAGACTTCCTGCAGGGAATTAATCATTTTTAGATTGCCTTCTGCAGCTTGATCACGCAGCACGTTGGCTTCACGCTGCGAACGGACGGCTTCTGCGGCAGACTGCTTGGCACGGGCGCGGCGTTCCGGATCAAAAACGGGCAGGGTAATCTGCAGGCCGACTCCGAAATTGCTGGATTGAAAATTTTTGTAGTACTCGGCGTAATTGTTGAAGGAAGCGAATCGGCTGTACTGCGCGCTCATGCCGAATTCCGGGCGCCACAACTGGTGCTGGTCACCGATAGCGGTTTCCTGCTCGGCGTGTGCTGCGGCCTGTGCAGCCTGAACGGCAGGGCTATCCGGCAGGGAGTCCATTACAGGTGTTGTCGGCGTCGGCGGGATGCTGGCGGTTTCAGTAGATAGATTCGCAGCCGGCATGCCGGTGATGTGCGCGAGATGTTCGCGCAGTGATGCGATGTTGTTGCGGCCATGCAACTGCGCCAGATGGATTTGCGCTTCGGTGAGTTGTGCGCGAAGCACATCCACATGGCTGTCGATGCCGGCGTTTTCACGTTGCGTGGCAATCTCGGCGAGCTTGTTGGCGGCTGCGTATTGTTCTTCCAGCGCCTGCTGTTGCTGCAGTGCCGTGTCCAGTTCGATGTATGTGTAGGCCGCGTCTTCAATAATTTGCTGGCGTGCATCCTGCAGGCTGAGCTGCGTGGCCTGTACACCGGCGCGCGCGGAGCGAATGTAATCCAGCTGCGAAAAGTTATAGATGAGCGACTGTGTGCTGAAGTTGAAGATGGTGGGTTGGCCCAGCGGGAATCCGTAGGAGTAACCGAGATTGGAGCCGCCAACCAGGCTGGGCAGATACACGTCGTGGGTCTGCATCAGCA
>CAIZGA010000026.1 GCA_903932385.1 uncultured Acidobacteriota bacterium | reverse complement strand
TTTTCCACCTGGTCCATGCGGTGCGTGGAGAACAAAACTGCGCGGCCCTCTTTGTGCAGGTCCATCAGCGTGTCCTGCAGCAGGGCGGCGTTCACCGGGTCCAGACCGCTGAAGGGCTCATCCATAATGATGAGTTCCGGCTCATGCAATAACGTGGCAATGAACTGGATCTTCTGCTGCATGCCTTTGGAAAGTTCCTCGGTCTTCTTGTGCATGACCTCGTCAATCTGCAGCCGCTTGCACCAGGCAATGGCGCGATTCTTGGCGTCGGCGGCATGCAGACCGCGCAGCTGGCCCAGAAATTTCAGCTGCTCCAGCACTTCCATCTTCTTGTAGAGGCCGCGTTCTTCCGGCAGGTAGCCGATGCGCTGCAGCAGCTTCTGCGAAAACGGTTCGCCGAACATGGACACCGTGCCGGAGTCCGGCGCCGTGATGCCCACCATCATGCGAATGCTTGAGGTCTTGCCGGAGCCGTTGGGTCCAAGCAGGCCGAACATCATGCCCGGCTCGATTTTCAGGCTCAGGCTATTGACCGCAACCTTCTTGTCATACACTTTGCGAATGTTTTCCAGCTGCACTACCGCCATGCAAACACCCCTATCTATAGCGTCAGTATAGCAACCCACGCCGATGGAAACTTCGCGCGTCACGGCGTGTCTCCTGTTAGCATCGCTCATGTGTTGACGCTCGATACGGAAGTGCAATTCGTCAAAGGCATAGGTCCGCGCCTCGCGGAAAAACTCGCCGAGCGCCGCATCACCACTGTCGAAGACCTGCTCTACCATCTTCCCTTCCGCTATGAAGACCGGCTGCATCCGCGTTCGCTGGATTCCCTGCAGTCGGGCGAGATGGCCAGCATCATCGGCGAAGTGCGCGGGGCCGTGCTGCTGCGCACACGACGCATGCCGATATTTGAGCTGACCGTTGGTCAGGGTACCGACAGCGTGAAATGCATGTGGTTCCACGGCAGCTACCTGAACGGAAAATTTCAGCCCGGCCAAACTGTTTCCCTCTACGGCAAGGTGGAGGCGTCGCGTTCGCGCCCCGGCAACTTCAAAATGGTGCAACCGCAGTTTGAAATTCTGGAAGAGGACGGCAGCGGAAAATTTCTGCAGATTGAAACCGGCCGCATCGTTCCCGTGTATGAATCCCTCGGCGGAACAACGCCGTGGGGAGCGAAGCTGACTTCTCGCTGGCTGCGCCGTGTGCTGTGGAATATTTTTGAGGAGCTCGGCAACGCGCCGCTGGCGGAAACACTTCCCGCCGCGCTGTGCAAACGCTGGGAATTTCCCACGCGGCTCGACGCGTTGCGCCACGCGCATTTTCCGCCGGCCGGTACGGCCATGCCCGCGTTGATGTCTTCCTCCACACCCGCGCATCGCCGACTCATTTTTGAAGAACTTTTTTATCTCGAGTTGGGACTCGAATTGAAACGCCGACGGTTGCGGGAAAAATCCGGAATCGCTTTCACTACGAATGACAAAGTCCGCGCCGCGCTGAAACAGATCCTGCCGTTTCATCCCACCACCGCGCAAAAACGATCGCTGGGAGAAATTGTCGGCGACATGCGCCAGCCCATGCCGATGCGCCGTCTGCTGCAGGGAGACGTCGGCGCGGGAAAAACGATTGTCGCGTTGGAAGCCGCACTCATCGCCATAGAGAACGGCTATCAAGCCGCACTGATGGCGCCCACGGAAATTCTGGCCACGCAGCATTACCTCAGCGCGCGCCGTTTGCTGGCCAATGCGAAGTCGCCCACCAGCGGCAAGCCGTATAACATTGTGCTGCTCACCGGCTCGCTGGATGACGACATCAAACGACGCATTCGTGGACGCATCTACCGCGGCGAAGCCGACCTCATTATCGGCACGCACGCTCTCATCCAGGAAAAAGTAGACTTCGCATCGCTCGGCCTCATCATCGTCGACGAGCAACACCGCTTCGGCGTGATGCAACGCTTCAAGCTGATGAAGAAGCCCGGAGCTGCGGAGCCGGATGTGCTGGTGATGACAGCGACGCCCATTCCGCGCACGCTGGCGTTGACGCTCTACGGCGACCTCGACCTCAGCATCCTCGACGAGTTGCCGCCGGGCCGCACGCCTATCCTCACCAAACGCACTGGCGATGAACGCGCTGCCGATGTGTGGGAGTTTGTGCGCAAGCAGGTCGCGCTCGGTCATCAGGCTTATATTGTCTATCCGGTGATTGAAGGCCCGTCGAGCGATCAGCCCGAACTCGACTTTCCGCAGGACCCGGAAGTGGAAGCCGCGCCGGAACCCGTAGCGAAAAAAGCTGCCGCAAAGAAAACGCCGACCAAGACCGCAGCGAAAAAAGTTGTCGGTACAAAATCATCCGGAAAAAAATCGCAGGAAGCGCTCTTTCCCAAGCCGACGCTAAAATCCGCAACCGCAATGTTTGATGAACTTCGCGGCGGCGCACTCAGCGGTCTACGTATCGGCCTGCTGCATGGCAGACTTTCATCCGACGAGAAAGAAGTTGTGATGCGCCGCTTTCAGGCGAAGGAACTCGATGTGCTCGTGGCCACCACCGTGATTGAAGTCGGCGTGGACGTGCCCAACGC
>CAIZGA010000025.1 GCA_903932385.1 uncultured Acidobacteriota bacterium | reverse complement strand
GTGATAATGAACGCGACCAACGGAGACTGTGACTGCCTGCGCGCGCATCAGGTGGCGAACGGCCTTCACCGGCGAGTTGGGCAGGCCAAGGTTCGCAGCCAGCGCATTGGCGGTGCCCATGGGAATGACGCCGAGCGTGATGTTGTGGTCGGGATTGCCAACCATGCTCTGCAGCACTTCATGCACGGTGCCATCGCCGCCACAGGCCAGAATGGTGTCATACCCGGCAAGCACGGCGTCGCGTGTTTGATACTCGGCGCTGGTGGGAGACTCGGTGGCAATGGCAGTGACGTCAGCGCCGCCGTTGCGTAGTTCGGCGATGACGGCGGCAATAGTGGCTTCACGCCGCGGAGAATGCTGGCCGGAGTAAGGGTTGTAGATCAACGCAACGCGCTGCATGCGGTGCTTGGTGGGGCCCGAGGTGGAAGTGTTAGGCAAGGTCTGTCTGTATTTTTACACGACGGCTGCGCAGATTGCGCCACACTGGCCACAACAGTCGCGCCAGCAAGAGCACGGCCAGAAAAATTGTGATGTTCAGCGGCGAGAGATTGCCCGGCTTGACCAGCCACCAGAAGTGGATGATGCCGGCAATCGCGGCGACATACACCAGCCGATGCAACTGCTGCCACCGGCGGCCGCCAAGCTTGCGAATGGCCCATTGTGTGGAAGTGAGCGCGAGCGGCAAGAGAATAAGCCACGCTAGCATGCCGACCTGGATGAATCGCCGCTTCAGCAGGTCAGCGCCGATGGCGTGGAAATCAAAATTGGAGAAGAGCCAGAAGTAGGTGACCAGATGCAGCGTGCCGTAGAAAAACGCGTACAGGCCCAGCAGGCGGCGGAAGCGGATGAGCCAGCCTAACCGCGGAAGGCGACGCAGCGGTGTGATGGCCAGCGAGAGCACCAGCAGATAGAGCGTGCATTCTCCGGTGACGTGCGTAATGAGTGCGATGGGGTCGGCACCGAGATCGATGGGATAGTTGTGCGACTGAATTACGGCGGCCATCGGTTGCAGCAGGCCGGCGCTGAAGGCGACACGCAACAGGATCCACACCAGCGGAAAGAGCGCGAGAAGATGGACGAGAATTTTCAGCAGAACGATCAGGAAATTTTTCATGCGCTAGAAGTTTTTTCTCAGGTCCATGCCGGAATACATACTCGCGACCTGGTCGGCATAGCCGTTGAACATTTGCGTCTGTCGCATCTGCGGCCAGAAGCCGGGGCCGATGCGACGCTCCATGTGCTGGCTCCAGCGTGGGTGGTCCACGGTGGGATTTACGTTGGAGTAGAAACCGTATTCGTTCGGTGCCTGATCATTCCACAGCGTGTGCGGCTGCCGGTCGAGAAAGCGCACTTTCACGATGGACTTTGCGCTCTTGAAGCCGTACTTCCACGGCACCACAATGCGGATGGGCGCACCGTTCTGCTTGGGTAGTTCCTGTCCATAGAGGCCGACGGTGAGCAGCGTAAGCGGGTTCATGGCTTCGTCCATGCGCAGACCTTCGGAGTATGGCCAACTGAAACCGAAGGGCAGGTCGGGCATGGATT
>CAIZGA010000024.1 GCA_903932385.1 uncultured Acidobacteriota bacterium | reverse complement strand
TGTTCCTGGATGAAATCGCCACCATGAGCACCGACACGCAGGCCAAGGTGTTGCGTGTTCTGCAGGACCGCCGCTTTATGCCGATCGGCGGCACGCATGAAATCCAGTCCGACGTGCGCATCATCGCCGCGACAAATGTGGACCTGCGCAAGGAAGTTGCCGAAGGCCGCTTCCGCGAAGATCTTTTTTATCGCCTGAATGTCATCACACTAGAACTGCCGCCGCTGCGTGCGCGCCGCGAAGATATCCCGTTGCTCGCTGACCACTTTCTGCGCTACTACGCGAAGGAAAATTCCGCGCCGCTGCGCATGCTTTCTCCCGAGACGCTGCGGGTGATGCTGGACTACGACTGGCCGGGCAATGTGCGCGAGCTGGAAAATGTTATCGAGCGTTGCGTGGTGCTATCGACGGCCCATGAAGTTCCGCCGTCGCTGCTGCCCGGCAACATGACCGGAAAAAATTACGGCGCCTTCAGCGGCCGCGGCAACCTGCTCGATTCGCGCCGCGAGGCCTCGCTGTTTGAAATCATGGACGACATCGAACGCCGCATCATTGCAGAGCGGCTGGAGATGTGCAACTGGAACCAGACTGAGGCCGCAGAAAAATTCAAGCTGCCGCTCTCCACCCTGAACCAGAAAATCAAACGCCTCAACATTGAGATCCGCAAGAAGCAAAAAGAATAGCCCAAGTTGAATTCGCCGTGCGTCCCACAGCAGTGCGGATGCATCGAATCCACAAGCGAATTTGTTACCCTGTTCGTGTATCCAGCCAGTTCCACGTTCCTCTGATGCGGAAAGCGAGTCCAGGCGGCACCATGCCCATCTTCGAAACCGGCAAGATATCCATGAAGCTTGAGTCTCTGGCGAAGAACATCGTGCTCAGCGTGCAGGAGTATTCGCTGTTCTGCTGGAGCTCGGTGACCAGCGTCTTCTCGCTACCGTTTTACTGGAACGAAACTTTCCGCCAGGCCGACTACATCGGCGTCGGTTCCATGCCGATTGTTCTGCTGACCGGCTTCTTCATCGGCGGTTCGCTGGCACTGCAATCGGCGGCCACGCTCTCGCAGTTCGGCGCGCGCTCGGTCACCGGCGAACTGGTATCGCTCTCGATGATTCGCGAGCTTGGCCCCGTGCTGACTGCGCTGATGGTCTCCGGCCGCAACGCATCGGGCATGGCCAGCGAACTCGGTTCCATGCGCGTGACGGAACAAATTGACGCGATGCGCGCGCTGGGCACCGACCCGATCCGCAAGCTGGTGGTGCCGCGCGTCGTCTCTACCACGCTGATGCTTTTCTTCCTCACCGTGATTGCCGATGCTGTCGGCATTCTCGGCGGCGCCATGGTCAGCGTCTACATGCTGAACCTGAACAGCTCGCAATTTTTTCACACCGCGTACCAGTCGCTGAGCTACACCGACATTACCCAGGGCGTCATCAAGCCGTTTCCCTTCGGCTTCATCATCGCCACCATCGGGTGCTCTCGTTCTGGACACCACGCAACCTCATCAAGATCATCATCGTCATCAT
>CAIZGA010000023.1 GCA_903932385.1 uncultured Acidobacteriota bacterium | reverse complement strand
TGCCCGCCTCGCCCCGCGTCAGGTCAAGAATGGCCGTGCGCAGACCGCGCGCTGCCATGCGCAGCAGGGTTCCCCCACAGGTCTGCTCCACATCGTCGCGATGCGCGGCAATGGCAAGAACATCCACCGTGGGTAGGTTTGTCTGCGGCATCTGCATGGGCAGGCCTTTTGTAACGCAGATTAGTTGGCGCCGTCGGTGGTGGCGTCCATGTAGGCAACATCGCTGGCCGTGCCCTGAATGGTGATCTGCGAGTTGTCATGCTCGCCGCCATCGGCTGTGCCGAAGAGATGAATCTGCCCGCCGTCTGCGGTGTACATCTTGTTCAGCCCCTGCACCCAGCAAATGCCCGTCAGGTCGCCGTAGTAATACGGGTCACCGTTGACGTTCTGCCAGTTGATGGGAATCTGAAACGCAGTGCTGTTGGGCGTGATGCCGGGAATGATTTCCGCCTGCGTCACCGGACCGATGTTGACCCAGGTCACGCCGCCGTCGGTCGTGGTGCCGTCAATGCTGGTGCTCCACGTCGGCGTGCTGCTGCCGGTGGTGCCCTGAACGATGTCGGCGCCATTCAACTGCTCGGTGGCGTTGCCGTTGGCAACCACTTCAATGTTGGTGCCGTCGCTGACGCGCGAGCCGACGTTGTACGTGGTGTGCGCGGTCCAGGTGGGCAGAATCGGATTGCTGGTGGAAATCGGGCCGACGACAAAACGCGTCAGGCAGTTATAGTTCGCGTCCTGTGTTTTGATGCCGGCGGCAAACTTGGCCTGGCGCACGCCTTCTGCGCAGGTGTTGGAACCAATCCACAGTGTGCTGTTGTCGCCGAAGATCATCTTGGTGTGGATGCCGTCGGAGATAGAGTAGGTGGAAATCACACTCTGCGTGGCCATGCTGATGATGGACAGATTGCCGGCGAAGAGTCCCGTGTAGGGTCCGCTGGTTTGCTGTTGCTGACCGGCGGCATAGATGTACGTGCCGTCAGAAATCACTGTGGTCACGCCTCCCGGCACCAGCGTGCTGGAAAGCACCTGATTGGTGGTGGGGATGGTGGGGTTGTTTTCCAGCAGCGGCGTCAGGCTCATGTAGCTGATGCTGGCCGTGTTGCCGCCGCACTCGGGTCCGCAATTGATGATGTAAACCTGCGTACCGTCGAGCGAGAAATACGCGCCGATGGGGCGGTCAAAGTTGCCCGGAACAGGAACGACGCAGAAGAGAGGATTGTCCAGCGGGCGGCAATCAATTGCGCCGGCGGGAGCAACCGGCGGATTGCCGGCGGTGCTGGAGAGTTTGATGATGCGGTAGAGCGAGTTGCTGTTGCGCACCATGGCCAGTGCCACTGTGCCCGCAGTGTTGGTGGCAACCTGATAGACGTTCGGCAGGTTCAGTGCATAGAGGCCGGAGGTGGTGCGGTTGTAAACCGTCACATAACCGAGTGCTTCCTGCGCGGAGTAAACGTTCTGGAATCCGCCGTCAATCACGATGCTGCTGGATCTTCCCGGTTCGGTTGCTGCCGATCCGGTGAGGCCTTCGGTTCCATAATTAATCTGCGTAAAGCTGCCGTCGCCGTATCCATAAACAAACCCGGCGAGTTCGTCGGGAAAGTTCTGGATGCTGATTGGAAGCGATGCGGAATAGCCGCTGATCATCCACTGATTCACAGTATTCTGGATGTTGTGGCGTAAATCATTTTTCGCATCGAGAATCTCAAGGGCGCCGCTGGAGAGCCCGTTGGGATTTTCAATCGCAACCATCACGCGATTGGCCAACTGGCTGGGAGGTATGGGCCTGCCTGCGAAGTTGTACGCCGGAAATGGGTACAGGTTGTCATAGTTTCTACCGCAAGCGGAAAGCGGAAGAACTGTGGCCGCCAATAGCAGGGCGC
>CAIZGA010000022.1 GCA_903932385.1 uncultured Acidobacteriota bacterium | reverse complement strand
GAAGCAGCGGCGGCGGCAGCCAAGGGCATGGGGGCCACCAGCGCACCCACCGGCGGCATTCCACCGTCACTGGGTTCGACTTCTGAGAACTCACCCTTCACCATGGAAGACCGCGGCGTTCACCACGCAGCCGACGCCATGCGCAGCATGTACGACATGGGCGATGCACCCAGCTGCCAGACCTGCGGCGCCATCATGGTCCGCAACGGCTCCTGCTACCGCTGCATGTCCTGCGGTTCAACCAGCGGCTGCAGCTAACCCCTGCTTCATCCCAGCAAAAAGCCCCGTCTTCGGACGGGGCTTAGCTTTGTCCAAAACATTTTTGATTTACGGCCCGGTGGAATTATCGCCGCCCTGCGGCAGCGCGTAGTAGCCCTTGCGCGCCTGCACCTTCAGCTCCTTGCCTTCACTCTTGCAGTTCAGCGAAATGTTTCTGAACTTGCCGTCCATGTTGGTGTTCGCCGGCGCGTAGGTGATCAGGTACTGCGTGCGTAGTTCGTCTTCAATCTGCGCGAAGGCGTCTTCCATCTTGTTGCTGCTGGTGCCCACGTTGATGACCCGTCCGCCGGTTTCCTTCGCCAGCTTCTGCATGTCGCTGTCGCCCACGAATCCGAAACCGCCGCCACCGCCGTAGAAGCTGCGGTCCACCACCCACAGCACGTACACAATCACGTTGGATTTCTGCGCGGCTTCAATTGCGTCCTTCAATTTTTCGTCGGAGCCTTCGTCCTGGCCGTCGCTGATGATGACCAGCGCCTTGCGGCCGGTCTCGGTGTTCAGCTTTTCGCGGCTGGCCACGTAGACCGCGTCAAACAGCACCGTGCCTTTGGGCCGGCTGATGGGCACCGGTCCCTGCCCGATTCCTGGAACGCCGCCGGAGCCGCCGCCGGTGTTGATTTTGGCATGCTGCAGCGCCCGCTCCAAATCCCGAGGATTATTCGTGAAGTCCGAGAGCAGGTCCACATTCACGTCAAAGGAAATCAGGAAGGCTTCGTCCTTCTGCTTCAGCACGGCGCGGAAAAATTGCGAGCCCGCGTCTTTTTCCATCGGCAGAACATTCTGCATACTGCCGCTGGTGTCCAGCAGCATGCCCAGAGTGAGCGGCAGGTTGTTCTGTGCCTCAAAATTTTTGATGGTCTGCGGGACCTTGTCCTCTTCCACACTGCAGTCGCCGCTCTTCAGGCCGGGGATGAGCGCGCCATGCGAGTCGCGCACGGTGAAGAACAGGTCCACGCGCGTGGTGGTGACGCTGAAAGTGGCCTTCGGCATGTTCGGCGTCGGCGGGGGCGGCGGGGCATCGCTCACCGGCGAGGCACCGGGGTCGGGCGCGTCCTGCGCCTGCATCGCCAGCGGTGCCGCGGCCAGGGCCGTCAGCATCAGAATGATTCTGAGTCGTGTCATCAAGGTTAAAGTACCAGTTATTGGCCAGACGCCCCTGCCCGTTCAGCAGTCCAGCCCTGTAGCAATAGACGTTTCCGGGGGCCAAATGGTCTGTTACCGGCATCACTGCATCCGGGCGGCGATTCATGGCATCCTACAAGCAGCGGATAACCTCCGGCGGATTCTGGTAGTCTCAGTAGTTGTCGGTAGGAGGGGTTTCAGGTGAAAGGCAGTCTGATCGCATTGACATTAACAGCCATGCTGGCGGGCCAAATGGCTTACGCCCAGCAGGCCACGGAGATTCCTGACGCGCCGACGCCACAGGCCAACCAGCAGTCCATCTCCAACCTGAGCAAGGGTGTCACACCCGGCAGTGGAACGGCCCCGGTTCCTGCGGCCAACGTCCATGCCAACGGCGGCACCACCACCACGGAGATTCCCGCAGACAGCACCGCGCCGGAACCGCTGGCACCGCACACGCCGCTTCCCGACGACCAGAAGGAAGCACCCGCCT
>CAIZGA010000021.1 GCA_903932385.1 uncultured Acidobacteriota bacterium | reverse complement strand
CTGCTCCGAATTCCGGTTATTATGCTTGCGTGAAATGTTACGTAACGTCTTGATTGCCTGTATGGCTGCGATTGTTTTGCTTCCAGTATCGAGTAAAAGGTTAGGCCGGTAGTTCATGTCAGGTTCCCTCTCAGATACAGGAATAGACAACGCTGATACCGAACTAATTGCACCAAGTGGGACCAAGAAATGATAGGAGTAGTCGTTGCTATTTGTAGTGAAATGATAGATACATGCACTGTCAATATAGGGGGATTCAATGCCTTGAGATTGAAATTCATTGAAATATGGAGTGCTGCGAGGATCGACGAATAAAGATGCTTTATAGTTCACAATGGTTGTTGCCAGCCAGTCACTGGTGACTTTTAGGGTGGGGCTGCCGTCGGCGGTGGGCGCGTTCAGGTGGTCGTAGCCGGACTGGGCCGGCGTGATTGCGGTGAAGAGGGCGGTAGACAGTACCAATACGAACAGCCGAAATCGGTTTAGCTTCATGGTGGGTGAATCTCCCGATACGAACGCGGCAAAGTTGGTTATGGCTTGGTGATGAACAATACCATAAAAATATTTTGTATAGGCAGAAATTACAGGATTTTTTGGTGTGAGGAGATGCCGCACCCCTGGAATCGACTGAATCTGGATGATGTTTAAGTGGGAGTGCGCAGCAGCATGTAGCTGCCGGCCAGACCGAAGAGGATGTCGGGCGACCAGGCGGCGACGACGGCGGGCAGCGTGTTGACGTTACCCATCGCCTCAAACAAACTGGCGACGACGAGATAACAGGCAGCGATGCCGATGGCGACGGCAACTCCGGTGAGCGAACCGCGTTTGCCCATGCTGAGTGCGAAGGGAACGGCGAGCACGGCCATAATCAGCGTGATGAGCGGATAGGCGAGTTTGTGGTTGAGTTGAACGCGCAGGGGAACGGTGTCAAAGCCGCTCTGGCTGAGGTCGCGTATGTAGTGGTCCAACTCGGCGTAGGACATCTCCTGCGATTGCACGTCTTCCTTCTTGAAGTAGGAAGGCTGCTCGTGAATCTCATCGAAGGTACGGATGTCGAAGGTCTGGTAGCTGGCAGTGGTGTCTTCACTGAAGGTGCGCTCCCAGCCTTTTTCAAAAATCCATTTATTCAGCTGCGGGTCCCAGCGTGCGGAACTGGCAAAGATGCGGCGGGTGAGTTGAAAAGTGTCCGGCTGAAATTCAAAGACGGTGAGGTCGGCGAAGACATTGTTGGCCGGATCAAAGAAGCGGTAATAGAAAATTCTTTCGGGGGCATTCTCCTGCTGCTGGCCGAAGATCCACTTGCGGTCGGGGCGGAGAAATGTCTCCGGCGGACGGCCTTTGATGACGCTGCGCAGCGCCTCCTGCCGACGATTGGCGGCGGGGAGGTAGGTTTCGTCGAAGAAGAAGAGTCCGACGGCAATCATGGCAGCGATGACAAGCACCGGCGTGATGATGCGGTAGAGGCTGATGCCGCTGGCCTTCATCGCGGTGAGTTCGCTGGAGCGGTGCATGATGCTGAGGGTGATCAGCATGGCCAACAGAACGCAGAGCGGGGTGAGGCTGTCAATAATGTAGGGGATGAGGTTGATGAGGAACTCGCCAACGATGACGAGCGGTGTGCGGTTGCGCACGATGTCATTGAGCAGCTCGAAGAAGTTGAAAATCATCGAGAGCGCGATGATGGCGAAGAGAACGAGGGCGAAGTTCTTGAGGAATTCGCGGATGACGTAATCGTCGAGGATGAGCGGGAAGCGGCTCTTCAACACGCGACGAGGACGCCAGACGGTGGAAAGACCGATGGCATTCTTCTGCGGGCGGAAGCGCTGAATGAGTTTGGCAACGAACTGCCCGATCACACTGCCGACGTGCGAGAAGAATTCCAGTGCGGCGCCGCCGTAGGAGAGTTGCCAGAGGAGGAAGATGCCGGTGATGGCGAAGAGAATATCTGCCAGCCAGACGCCGGTGATGACGGGTAATTTTCCCTGCTTGGCCAGTGTGGTGCCGATGAGCGAGAGGAAGTAATAAACGAAGACGAGAAGTATGGTGATGACGAAGCCGGTGCTTTTGCCACCGCGTTTAGAGGTGAGACCGAGCGGCACGCCGACCAGCATGAGAACGATGCAGGCGGCGGGATACGAGAAGCGGCGATTGAGTTCGATGAGATAAGTGCGGCCGTCGGGCAGATGCGAGCGGGCCAGCAACTCGCGGTTGTTCATTGCGAGGATTGGTGAGTCGAGATGGCCGATGTGTGTGTCGTCGGTTGAGCCGGTCTGCAACGGCAAGTCCATCTGGTTGAAGGTGGAGATTGTGTAGAGATTGGAATTGTCGGGAAAGGTCTGGTGTTGCGAGCCGTCGTGCAGACGCATCAGCAGGGACTGGTCATTGCCGCTGACCACGGCAGCATTGTTGGCAATGGTCACCAGAGGCGCGCTGGGCTGGCTGAGGTCGACGAGATAAACATGGTGCCAGAGAGAACCATTGGCACCGGGGTGCGAATCCTGGATGTAAAGGACGTAGTTGCGGAAGTCTTCGTAGAAAACGCGGGGCTGGACTTCGTAAGCGGCCTGGGAACTTTTCAGTGAGTCTTCCAAGCGAACGAGAGCGGCAGCGGATTTTGGTGCGAGATAGAGCGAGTTGAAGAGGCCAATCAGCCAGCCGGCGACGGCGAGGATGGCGACGATTCTGACGAAGCGGAAAACGCCGATGCCGACCGCACGCATGGCCGTGATTTCACTATCTGCAGACATGCGGCTGAGGCCGAGCAGGATGCCGACCAGCACGGCCATGGGAACGGTGGCGGTGAGGGTGTTGGGCAGAGTGAAGAGAAAAAGTTTGAGGATATCCAGGCCGGAGGCGCTATTGCGTACGATGAGCTCAAGAATGGCCGGCAGCGGGCGCATGAACAGGACAAATGTGAATACCACGCCGCCAAGCAGCGTGTGCGAGACCAGCTCACTTAAGATGTAGCGACGAAAGATCCGCAACGATTTGACCTGCCGATACCAAGTCTATAACGAGCGGGAGCCTGCGGGTGCGAAATGGCGCAGGCGGAGACTGTTGAGCAGGACGCTGATGGAGCTGAAAGCCATGGCGGCTGAAGCGATGACGGGGCTGAGTCGGATGCCAAAAGCAGGGTAGAGCAGGCCGGCGGCGATGGGGATTCCGATGACGTTGTAGGCCAGCGCCCAGCCGATGTTCTGTCGGCAGATGCGCAGGGTGTGGCGGGCGAGTTGGATGGCGCGGGGAATGGCGGCTATATCTCCGGCGAGAACGATGAAGTTGCCGGCGTCGCGGGCCATGTCTGCACCGGCGCCCATGGCGAATCCGGCATCGGCCAGCGCAAGGGCTGCCGCGTCATTGATGCCATCGCCGGCCATGGCAACGCGAGTACCGCTTTGCTGCAGGTTGCGGATGAATTCTGTTTTCGCGACGGGTAAATGCGAGGCGTGGACATTTTCTGCTGCGATGCCGGCTTGTGCTGCGATGGAGTTGGCGGTGGCCGGTGAGTCGCCGGTGAGGAGCACTGTGGCGATGCCGAGCGAATGCAGCGAAGCGATGGTGGTTGGCGCGGAGGGCCGCAGTGTATCGGCGGCGAGAAAGGTGCAGGCGTGGATGCCATCGACAGCGAGATGAAGTTGTGTGGCGGATGCAGGGGATGAAGTTTCAGGCAGAGCGATGCCGAGTTGCGAATAGAGCGACGCGTTGCCAATGACGATTGCGTGGCCTTCAACATTTCCACTGATGCCTTTGCCTGGGTGCGTGAGCAGTGCGTCGACGGCGGGGAAGGTCTCTGTGTGGAGTTGAGTGACGGCGTAATTTGTTAGCGCGCGGGCGACGGGATGCAGAGAGCGGCTCTCCAGCGCAGCGGCAAGGCGGAGGCAATCGGATTCAGAAAATGATGTGCCATTAGCAAGTTGTACGGCAGTGATTTGCGGATGGCCGAGTGTGAGCGTACCGGTTTTATCGAGAGCGATGGTGGTGACAGCGGCTAGGCGTTCGAGCGAATCGGCCCCTTTGACGAGGATGCCAAGTTGTGCGGCGCGGCCGATGGCCACAGTGAGTGCGGCGGGAACGGCGAGTCCCATGGCGCAGGGGCAGGCGATGACGAGTACTGTGATAGCGTTGGCGAGCGCGAGTGCGATGCCGGCACCGTTGGGCGCGAGCAGCCACCATACTGCGAAGGTCACCAGAGCAATCACAAGAACAACGGGAACGAAAATGGAACTGACGCGGTCGGCGAGTTGCTGCATGGGAGCTTTGCCGGACTGCGCGTCTTGCATCATTCGGAGCATTTGCGCGAGGACGCTGGAGGCACCGATGGTGGTGGCGCGAATTTCGAGTGAGCCATCGCAATTGATGGAGCCGCCGGTGACACGGTCGCCGGTTGCTTTGGCGACAGGCAGCGGCTCGCCGGTCAGCAGGGATTCGTCGATGCTACTTTCGCCGCGAAAGACGATGCCATCGACAGGAACGCGCTCGCCCGGGCGGACGAGGCAGATGTCGTCGGTGCGGACCTGGTCAAGCGGCAGAGTGAGAGTGACGCCATCGCGCAGAACGGCGGCGGCGCCGGGTTGCAGCGCGGCAAAACTACGCAGAGCATCGAGGGTGCGGCGGCGGGCGCGCGACTCCAGCCATTTGCCGGTGAGCAGAAAGGCGAGGATGAAGAGGATGGATTCGTAATACTCATCGCCGGGGAGACCGAGGCTGCGGCAGAGCGATGGCGCAACGGTGACCAGCAGGGAATACAGCAGCGCGGCGGTGGTGCCGATGCTGATGAGCGTGTTCATGTTGCTGGTGCGATGCAGCGCGGCCTGCCATGCGCCGCGATAGATGGGGCCGGCGCAGAGAAACATCACCAACAATGTGAGTGCGAGCAGCGACCAGTGCAAAAGCGTGAGCGGCAACGGCATCAGCATGGGTGCAGCCATGGCGAAGGCGGCAGCGGCCAGACTGAAGAAGGCTCGCCATTGCAGCGCGGTGGATTCCTGCGAGTCTTTTGAGGATTCATCCTGCTGCCATTGCGAAGTTGCCGGCGTGGGCAATGTTGCGTCGTAGCCGGACTCGCGAATGGCGGTGATGAGAGATTCGGGCGATGTTTGATCTGGATTGAATACGACACGGGCAGAGTTGGCGAGAAGATTGACGGAGGCCTGCTGCACACCGGGGGATTCTCGCAGAGCTTGCTCCACATGTGCCTGACAGGAGGCGCAGCTCATGCCGATGACGGGCAGAATAATTGTTTCTGCAGCGTGTTCGGGATGAGCGATGGCGGTCATGCGTTCTCGATGTGTGCGGGGAAGCCGGCCTTCTGCAGCGCGGCAAGAATGGTGGCGGAGTCGTCGCTGCCGGATTGCAGACGGGCTGCGCCGACGCGCACTTCTTCCACCGCGACGCCAGGGACGGCATTGAGCGTTTGCGTGACTCGGCGAACGCAGGAACCGCAGTGCATGTTGTCTATCCGCAGTGTGAGCGAGGACATGGCGAACTCCTTTTTTTGCTGCAAACAACTTCAGTCTAAAGTTAACGATGCGCGATGCGGCGGAAGGATGCAAGTTGAGCCTGTTTGACGGCGGGATGAAATTCCCGAAAAATTGATGGCGCAGCGGAAAAGAATTGCTAGTGTGGAAGAGCGAGGGAACCAACCAATGAAAGTTATGGCAAAGAATCTGTGTGTGTTGGCGGCGATGATAGCGGTCGGCACGGTTTCACTGCAGGCGCAGGGCAATACGGGATTTGACCCGATACCGACCAGCAAGTCAATTGCGAAGGACCTGCCGGGCAATCCGCGGCAATTGAACAGCCTGCCGATGGTGATGGCGGTTTCGCCGGATGGGCGATACGTTGCGACGGTGAATGCAGGCTACGGCACCGCCGAGTCGTTGTATGACGAATCCATTTCGCTGCTGGATACTACGACCGATTCGCTGCGAGATTTTCCGGAGGAGAGAACGGCGCGCGGCTCTGGCCAGACATTTTTCAGCGGGCTTGCCTTCAGCGCGGACGGCACGCATCTGTATGCGAGCTTGGATTCGATGACAGACCCGGATGGAAAGAAAACCGGCGACACCGGTAATGTGGTTGCCGTATATGCGGTGAAAGATGGAGCGATTACGCCGGAGCGGACGATTGCGATTCCGGAAATTCCTGCGCCGATGATGGCCACTGGCGCGGCAAATGCAGCAGAACAGAAACCGATGAATCCGTATCCCACAGCGATTGCAGTGACGAAGACGGCTGCTGGCGCGGAGGCGTTGCTGGTTGCCGACAATTTGTCTGACGATGCCGCGTTGGTGGATGCCGCGAGCGGCGCTGTATTGCATCGCTTTATTCTTTCATCGCATTACAACGTGGTGGCGGAATATCCGATTGCTGTTGCGCTGACGAAGGACGGTGATCGCGCGTTTGTGGCGTTGTGGAATGCGTCAGAGATTGCTGAGTTGAATTTGCACAGCGGCAAAGTGACGGCGCGGCTTGCATTGATGAAGCCCACGTTGCCGGTTGCGGCGGGTTCGCATCCATCTGCGTTGGAACTGGGCAAAGACGGCAATCTGTATGTTGTGTTGACCAATCGCGACCGCGTGGCAGTGGTGGATGTGAAAGTGGCAGGTAAGCCGAGGCTGGTTGGCATGATGAATGCTGAGTTGCCGGGTGAGCATTTTGAAGGCGCTCAACCGGTGGCATTGGCGTTGGGCAACGGAAAGCTCTATGTGGCGGATGCGGATGCGAATGCCGTGGCAGTTTTTTCCACCGGCAAAGTAGTTGCGGCTGGCGTGGAGCAGAAAGCGGACGGATTTATTCCGACCGGATGGTATCCGATGTCACTGGCGGTGACAGGCGGCAAGTTGTATATCGCCACAGGCAAGTCTCGCGGTACCGGGCCGAATAATTTTCCGCAGGCACCGGTTGCTGGTTCAAAGGCGCGGTTGGCTGGCGATACGTATATCGGCACGCTGATGCATGGGTCGCTGGCGGAATTGAAAGAGAGCGAGGTTGCTGCGAATCTGAAACCGTGGAGCGGGGAAGTGGTTGCCGCGAACCACACGATGGATGCGGCGGCGCATGCGACAGCGACCGGCGGTCTGGGCAAAATCAAGCACGTGATTTACATCATCAAAGAGAACCGCACCTACGACCAGATTCTTGGCGACTTGCAGCAGAATGGTAAGCCGGTGGGCAATGGCGATGCATCCCTGACGATGTACGGTGCGGAGATTACTCCCAACCAGCATAAGTTGGCGTTGGAGTTTGGTGTCTTCGACAATTTTTATGATTCAGGAGAAGTTTCCGGCGTAGGCCATGTGTGGTCGACGGCGGCCATTACCAGCGACTACACGGAGAAGACCTGGCAGCAGAGTTATCGCGGACCTCAGCGGACATATGACTATGAGGGAGTGGTCAACACGGGCTATCCGCTGCTGGAAGGGATTCCCGATGTGAATGAACCGGGCACCGGATATCTGTGGGGCAATTTGGCGCGGCATGGCAAGAGCTACATCCACTTCGGCGAATTTGTGTCGACGAAGTTTTGCTCGGCAACCGGAACGCAGCCGAAGGCGATTGTGAATCCGCAGAACGGCACGCCGCTGGAGACAACCAGCGATTGCACGCGCGCGGCGATTCGAAAGGGTGAAGAAATCCCCGCGGTGTATGGCGGTGGCGTGAGCCCGTATCCGTGGGCGATTCCGATGGTGGCGCAGAATATTCCTACCAAGCCGGAGCTGCGCGGACATTTTGATCCGCAGTATCCCGACTTTAATTTGAGCGTGCCGGACCAACTGCGCGTGAGCCTGTTTGAAGGCAAGCTGAAGCAGTGGGT
>CAIZGA010000020.1 GCA_903932385.1 uncultured Acidobacteriota bacterium | reverse complement strand
TTGGCATACTCATTGGTTTTGAAGTCGCTCATGCGAACGATGACCGGCTTTGGATAAAACGCAGCGGCGATGCGGCCGATGCCTTCACTGAGCCGCCGAACAAAAAATTCATCAGGAGCTTCGTTGCCGATGCGCTGGTGGATTTTTTGTACTGTGGCTGCATCGGTCACCAGTTCCGGCCGCGCCAGCGCCATGGGATGAATACCGATGTGATTGGTGATGATGAACTCCAGCCGAGCCAGGCCGACGCCGTCATTTGGAATGGCAGCGAAGTCGAAGGCGCGTGACGGGTCGGCGACGATGAGCATGATTTTCGTGCGCATCTTTTGCAGCGCGGCGGCTTCAGTGGATTCGATCGAGAAAGGCAGCAGGCCGCGGTAGACGTGACCTTCGTTGCCCTCAGTACAGCAGACGGTAACTTCATCGCCGGTCTTGATGGTGGTGGTGGCGTTGCCGGTGCCGACGATGCAGGGGATGCCGAATTCGCGCGATACGATGGCGGCATGAGCGGTGCGTCCGCCCTGGTCGGTGACGATGCCGGAGACGATGCGCATCACCGGTTCCCAATCGGGATCAGTACTGCAGGCGACGAGGACTTCGCCGGGCTTTACTTCCTGCAGATGGCTGACGTCAGTGACGACATGTGCTTTACCTGAGCCGATGCGCTCACCGACAGCCTGGCCGCTGATGATGGGTTCGCCGGGTTCGGAGTTGAGGCGATAGGTCTGTGTGCTGTGCGAGCGGCTGCGGTTGGAGTGAACTGTTTCCGGCCGCGCCTGAACGATATAGAGACGGCCAGTGATGCCGTCTTTGGCCCACTCGATATCCATTGGCTGCGGATGACCGGCGAGCCGCGAGTAATGCTGCTCAATCTGGCAGCCCCAGCGGGCCAGTTGCAGAACGTCTTCATCTTCCAAACAGAATTTTGATTGTTCATCCGGAGGCGTGACTTCGCGACAGGTGGGTATGGGGCCTTCCGCATAAATCAGGCGTGCTTCTTTGCTGCCCAGTTTGCGGCTGATGATGGAGTTGAATCCCTGCTGCAATGTTGGTTTGAAGATGGTCCACTCATCGGGAGTGACGATGCCTTTGACTACATATTCGCCGAGACCGTAGGCACCGGAGAGCGTGATGACGTCGCGGAAGCCGGACTCAGTATCCAGAGTGAACATGACGCCAGAGCAGGCAAGATCTGAACGCACCATCGGCATGATGCCGACTGAGAGAGCGACCTTCATTTGTGGATAGCCCTGGCGTTGGCGATAGCTAATGGCACGGTCGGTGAAGAGCGATGCGTAGCATTGGTGAACCGCTTCCAGCAGAGATGGTTCGCCGCGAACATTCAGAAAAGTTTCTGCGGCGCCGGCGAAGGAGGCTTCGGGCAGGTCCTCTGCGCTGGCCGAGGAACGCACGGCGAGTGCGGGCGGATAGCCGATGCGATGGCAGAGAGCACGGTAGCCGGAGAGGATGCAATCTTTTACGCCGCGCGGCAGCGGGGTCTGCAGAATCAGTGCGCGTGCGGCAGTACCAGCAGCAGCGAGTTGATCAACATCTTCATAGTCGAGGTGGGCGAAGATTTCTTCCAGCTTTGCGTGGAGATTATTTTCTTCCAGCAGACGCCAGTAGGCGCGTGTGGTGACGGCAAATCCATCCAGCACGCCGACAGAATGGTCTTCCAGTGCGGAAAACAGTTCACCGAGGGAAGCATTTTTACCGCCGACCAGAGCCACGTCGGTCATGCGGATATTGGAAAAGTCGCGAACGTATTTGGAGGCCATGGCATACTCCTTCAACACTGCGTGGGCAGAGGATTGGAGCAGGCTTGTCCCGCCCGCTACGCCACAAAGTTGTTGGAGTGAAGTTGTTGCGGCGTCCGGTCGGAGGATATCGAATGGCAAGCTGCAGTCGGCAGAGTACGCCAACCGCAGGCTCCCTTCATGCAAATCAACGGTAACAGTTATGTAGAAAAATGGCAGTGATACAGGTCACGGCGCGACTATTCTGGCGGCTAATGCTTATTTCGGCTCCGTATTACTGGCGGTGAGGCGCGCGCCGCGAATCCATTCGAGAATGGTCTGATACTGCGCGCTGGATTCATTGCCGTGCCAACGCTGGCCGCCATTGTGCGTGGCCAGATAATCGCCAACATTGCCGGCGCTGTCAGTGGGCCGCGTCGGTTTGATGAGAATCAGGCTGTGTGTCGGATTGTTCACATCCACCACGCGCATGGCGTAGGTGTAGTTGTCTTTGCTGTCTTGCGGTGAGAAGGCTCCCTGCGCGTTGGGCGGCTGCAGCTTGAAGATGACATGGCTGGCATGGCAGAAGACACAGGCCTTGCCGTCGGGACCGGGCGTGGCGAGGATGGGTTCAATCTTCGCAACAAAATAACTGAAGTCGAGTAGCGAGCCGGGCTGAACATCACGCAAGGCTTCACTGAGTTTTTTGCCTTGCAACACATTGCCGGAAATGAGTTTGAGGCGCGGGTTGGTGGAGTTTTGCAACTGCTGCATGGCGGCGATAAACTCCGGCCGCTTTTCCACGTCCTTCACGCTGCGCAGTGTGTCGAGTGCGGCGGCGCTGACATTGGAGTCTTTATTGGTGACGGCAGCAAGCACGGTGTGGAAGACAATTTCGTTGTCCAGAGGCTTCAGCACCTGTACGCCGCCATTACGGTTCAGATAGTCCTGGTCTTGCGAAACAGCACCGCCGGAAACGCCGGCATGGCGATGGATGAATTTCGGATCGACGACCAGTTCCATGAGAATGCGAAGCGCATTGGCATTGAGCCCGGCATAAGCTTTGGTGACGGCGGGCTGAAGGTCGGGCGCGTTGATGAAATGTTCGATGGATGCCTGCAGAGCGGCGCGCTGGG
>CAIZGA010000019.1 GCA_903932385.1 uncultured Acidobacteriota bacterium | reverse complement strand
CACTGCTTTTTCCATAGGCGTAGTACCAGTCATTGCTGCCGTAAATCAGCAGTGGCTTCTCCCGCCGCGGAACGCCACCGGCATCGGCCATCTTTACGCAAAGTTGTTTCACTGCGGCGAAGGAATTGTTGCCAACGCTGCTATGCGTAACAACCGTAGCCATCATCAATTTGCGATTGCCCAGCTGCACACCATTGCCGCCGTTGCGCACATCCAGCCACAGAGAAATGCCGCGCTCATCCACCTGCCAGAAAGCAAAGCTCGCCGCACCAATCACAACGCCGAAGCCATGCGTCGCCCCCGCCCCATTTGAAGACGAGCCATCCTGCACCGCGCAATACCACGGCAACACGCGCGTCGGCTGCAGCGTCTGCCATTGCAAATCTCCGTAGCTGCGTTCCCACGCATCGCCCAGCACCAGCAAATCTTCGCGTAGCAATCCATTCCATCGCAGCTGCACACGTTGCACCGCCGCGCCCGGGCAGAGCAGGGAAGCTGTCGCCATCCCGGCGTTCACCTCATACTGCATCTCCGCACCACCGCCCGCTGCATCGGAGACAATCCATTTTTCGCCGCGTGGCTGCATGGCAAAACGCGTGCGCTCGCGCAGCCCAAGAAAAATCTCCACCGCATCCGGCGAACGCATCACATCCACACCGAATTTCCCGCCCGAATTTCCGCTTGGCAACATTCCCGCGAATGCATTCTTCGCGCCCAGCACTGCCGCTGTGGCCGCTACGCCGCGCATTACGTCACGCCGATTCATCTCTCGCTGCACAAATTTCTTTTCGTCCATCATCTCCTCGACCACCCGCTACTCGAAAGCATAGTCGAAAAAGAAAACGGCCTGCAGGAGATTTCCTCCCACAGGCCGTTGGCAGCTGTGCGGCTGGTTGGCCGCGGCAGTTTTAGTAAATCACTTTGAGTCCGAACTGCAGCACGCGCGGTTCATACGTGCTGGTAATCGTGCCGCCCGTCGAAGCCACGCCGCCGGTGATGCCGGAAATCGGCACGGTTGCGCCCGTCGAGTAGGTGCCCGCGGTTGTGTTCGTCGGCATACGGCGAACCGTACTCCCAGCGCAGGCCAAGGTTCAGCGTCAACTTCGGCATCACCTTGAAGTCGTCCTGTGCGTAAGTGCCAATCGTGTTCTGCGTCAGGTGCGCCTGGTAGTAGTTGGCCAACTGGTACGTACTGCATTGGATTTGTGTTGTTCGGTATGAAAAATCAACCGGGTAAAGTTACAGGCGTTCTTCCAAGATGGCCGAGCCGGATTACGAACCGGCTAACGTGCGATTAAGATTCGGCAATGGGAGTGTGAACGGCAGGTTGCAGGCCGACGCCTCTGCATTCGCCTGCGGGCTGCGGTACACTGTTCTCGCACTCCCGCGGGCGGGAGTAGTTCAGTGGTAGAACGCAAGCTTCCCAAGCTTGATGTCGCGGGTTCAATCCCCGTCTCCCGCTCCAGAATCTTTCCCTGTCTCTGCGTCAAAAAGTTTCAACATTCCACGCAAAATTTTCACGCCCTCGGCCCCGCATTTTCCCCGCAAGATAAGGCAAATGGCATATGCCACTTTGGCCCGCGTTGTATTAGGATTGGGGCACTTTTTTACGGTTAGATTCCTTGTTCCGAAGGAGACTTCAGCGATGCTACGTTCGTTCAATCTTTCTGCACGTCTCGGCCTGTTGATGGCCGCGTGCGCGCTTCTTTCCATCCCACTCATCGCCACCGCACAAACCGCTGCCCCACAGGCGCCTGCCGGCGGCTATGGCGGCATGCGCAATGCCATGCCCGCCCGCCCGGCCGACAAGGACTATGACCTGCTGCTCAAGGGCGGCCACGTCATTGATGACAAGAACCACATCGACGCCATCATGGACGTTGCCATCGCCGACGGAAAAATCGCCAAGGTTGCGAAAATGATTCCCGCCAGCAAGGCCATCAAGACCGTCGACGTCACCGGCCTCTACGTCACGCCGGGATTGATTGACCTGCACACCCACGTATTCGTCGGCAATGACATCAATCAATACCGCGACGGCACCTGGAGCGTTCCCCCCGACGGCTTCACGCTGCGTGTCGGCGTCACCACCATCGTGGATGCAGGCACTTCAGGCTGGCGCAACTTTGAGGTATTCAAGGGGCGCATCATTGACCACTCCATCACCCGCGTTCTCGCCGAACTGAACATCGTCGGCGACGGCATGGGCGAGCATGAGCAGAACACCGACGACATGGACGGAAAACTCACCGGCGCGTTGGCCCTCAAGTATCCCGGCGTGATTGTCGGCGTCAAGAGCGCCCACTACACCGGCGGCGACTGGAAGCCCTATGATCAGGCCGAAATCGCCGGCACCATGGCGCACATCCCCGTCATGATTGACTACGGTGCGCGCCGCATCGAGCGTCCGCTGTATCAGTTGCTCGAGGAAAAACTCCGCCCCGGCGACATCTACACGCACATGTACGGCGGCAGCCGTGGCGAGCAGGACTCGACCACCGGTGGCCCCGGCAAAGGCATGTGGGAAGGCCGCCAGCGCGGCGTCTACTTTGACGTAGGCCACGGCCAGAGCAGCTTCTATTTCAGCGTTGCCATCCCGCTCATCAAGGCCGGCTTCGTTCCCGACTCCATCTCCACCGACCTGCACGTCGACAGCATGAACGCCGGCATGAAGGATGAAGACAACGTTGGCGATAAGTTCCTCGCCATGGGCCTGCCGCTCAAGGAAGTCATTGCCGATATGACCTGGCACCCGGCGCGCGAAATGCAGCTCGCCAGCCACGGCCTCGACCTCGGCAATCTTTCCGTCGGCGCCATTGCAGACGTTGCCGTCTTCGGCATGCGCACCGGTCATTTCGGATTCACTGACGGCGGCGGCGCTCTCCTCTACGGCACCAAGAAGCTCGAGTGCGAACTCACCATCAAGGACGGCAAATTCGTCTATGACCTCAACGGTCGCGAATTCAAGCCCTGGAATGTTCCGCCCGATGATGCCGACCGTCTCTCGCGTCGCTGGACCTCGCTGCGTGTCGCTGCCTTCGGCGGTAACCCGCGTCCCATCACCGCTCCCGGTGCCGCCGCTGCAGCACGGCCCGCCGGACAGGGTGGACAAGGCGGACAAGGCGGCGCTCAGCGTCAGCAGCAGCCGCGCTGGTCGGCCTACAACGCAGACGCCAACGGCAAGTTCACCGTCCGTCCCGATGCAAAGGGTCCAGTCGCTCCCGGCAAGGCCAAGTATCCGCCGGCAGTCACGCTGGAGACATCACCCTCCGACGCATGGCCTGCAAAGCAGTCTTCGAATTAAGTTCAACCAATTCTCATCAGCTGCCCCACATTCCGTAAGTCGGATGTGGGGCATTTTTTTGCAATGCCGTTTGTGGAATCGAATCAATTCCGTCGGCAACATTTCATGCTTCCCGCAACCAAGCTGGGGTAGCATCGTTCCATGCCAGCGTTGCGGGCCGGTATCGTTTCACTTCGACTCAACGTAGTTGCCGCTGCGGCTGCCGTAGTTGTTGCTGCGTTTGCGGCTGCCTGCATGCCCGCACACGCCGCTGTACACACCACACCCCAAGCCAGTTCTACGCAACCCAACACATCACAGCTACCAACGCCGCTGGGCAAACCAGCGCCACGCACACCGCCGCTCTCTACCACAACGTCCTTCAGCTATTCACCCGCCGGTGCCGTCGCCTGGCCCGCGCGCGTCACCCTCACCGCAACCGTGCTCGACCAGAACAACACCCCAGTCACCCACGGCACCGTCGTCTTCTGCACCGACCTGCAACTCTGCACCGCCGCCATCGCCTCCGGCCCCAAGGGCATCCTCGGCACCGCGCAACTCACCGCCGCTGGCACCGCCAGCATCCAAGTCTTTCTCGCACCGGCAACATATTCTTCGCTGGTCGCCATCTATCAGGGAACCACCGCCGACAAATCCAGCGTCTCCGCCACACTCGTTTCACCGCTCGTAGTCAGCGGCCGCACCCCCACCGCAGCCGCACTCACGGCCTCCGGCGCGCCCGGCAACTATACCCTCACCACCACCGTCACCGGCGGCGGCTATGTGCCACCCTCCGGCACGCTGCTCTTTCTCGATACCAGTTACGCCAACGCCACCATCGGTTCACTCCCGCTCAATACCGCACATGCCATCCCGCAATTCCTGCTGGCCTCTTCGCCGGTCACCAACGTCGGCCCGCACTCCGTCTCTGTCGCAGACTTCAACGGCGACGGCTACCCCGACATCGCCGAAGTAAATTACGGTGACATCAACACCGGCAACGGAAACACCGTCAGCATCCTGCTCGGTAACGGGACGGGAGTTTACACGGTTGCCTCCACCATCACCGTCGGCAGCGGTGCCAGTGCCATCACCACCGGCGACTTCAACAACGACGGCATTCCCGACCTCGCCGTCACCAACTACAACGACACAAACATCACCATCCTGCTCGGCAATGGCAACGGAACATTCACCGCGCAAACTGCACTGCCGCCCACCGGCCTCGGTCCCTGGTCCATCCTCACCGCAGACATCAACAACGACGGCAATCTCGATCTCGTCGTTAGCAACTCCACTGACAATGGCCCACCTGGTAATTTTGTCGGCAGCGTCAGCGTTCTGCTGGGCGATGGCACCGGAAATTTCACGCTGGCCTCCAAGCCCACCGTCGGCGAGACGCCGGTTGAGTCCGCCGTCGGCGACTTCAATCGTGACGGCAATCTCGACATCGCCGTCGCCAACCAGGACAGCAACAGTATCACGCTGCTCTTCGGCGATGGCACGGGAAATTTTCCAACCAACTCCACACTCGTCGCCGGCAATGAACCGGTCACCGTCACCGTCAGCGACTTCAATCTCGATGGCCTGCTCGATCTCGCCGCCGGCAACAACGTCGACAACACCGCCAGCGTCTGGCTCGGCAACGGGGCCGGTGGTTTTACTCCCGTCCCTAACTCACCGTTTCCCGCCGGTCAGGGGCCGCAAACCGCGCGCGTCGGCGACTTCAACAATGACGGCCTGCCCGACCTCGTCGTCTCCGACGGCAGCGGCAACAACTTCACCATCCTGCTGGGCGATGGCACGGGAAATTTCACGCCGCTCTCTTCGCCCGCGCCTACCGGCACCGAGCCGTATTATTTTGCCGCGGCCGACTTCAACGGCGACGGCATGACCGACCTCGTCTCCGCCGACCTCGGCGCCGCCAGCCTCACCGTGCTGCTAGGCCAGTGGTCCAACACTGCCATCGCCAACAACATCACCGTCACCGCAACTGGTACGCACTTGGTGGATGCAAGTTATCCCGGCGACCTGACGCACCTGCCCAGCCTCTCCGGCACCGTCGCTCTGCTCGGCACAGAATCCACCACCACCACCAGCATCCTCGGCTCACCGGCCTCGGGCGTCTACGCGGGGCAGACCGTGCAACTCACCGCACAGTTCATGCCGATTAGTTTTTACAGCTTCACCGCCACCGGCACGCTCAGCTTTTACGACGGCACATCGCTGCTCGCCACGCTCCCCATCAGCAGCGTCGGCACCGCCACCTTCACCACCTTGCCGCTCGCCGCCGGTCTGCACA
Organism: uncultured Acidobacteriota bacterium; assembly: GCA_903932385.1. Taxonomy (GTDB): domain Bacteria; phylum Acidobacteriota; class Terriglobia; order Terriglobales; family Acidobacteriaceae; genus CAIZGA01. Next base: position 5,170 of record CAIZGA010000019.1, on the reverse strand, counting down.
GCTTCACCGCTGTTTATTCCGGCGATGCAAATTTCTCCACCAGCACCTCGCCCGCGTTGACCTACAACGTGCTCGCCTCTTTCATCTCGCTCTCGGCCACACCCACCACCTTCACCGTGCAGCAGGGATTCGCCACCGCGCCTTCCACGCTCTCGCTCACCACCATCGGCTACAACGGCAGTTACACCCTGCAGTGCAGCGGCGCGCCGCAATATTCTCTCTGTGAGTTTGCCCCCGCTCCGCTCGTCGTCACCGCAGACGGCACGCATCAGGACTTCTTCTCGCTGCAAACCTCCGGCTACGGCTGGACGCTGCCCACCGGCGCACAACTGCCGCTGTGGCCCGCCGCCCTGCTGGCCGCATGGCTCTGCCTCTGCCGTCGCAAATCTATGCGACGCTTCTCCGGCCTGCTTTCACTTCTTCTCTTGATAGCGGTCTTTGCCGCCACGCTCGGCTGCAGTTCCATCCAGCCAAAGTTCACGCCGGTCGGCACCTACACCGTCAACGTGACCCTCAGCGGCAACGGCTTCTCGCAAACCATCCCCTACACCATCACCGTAGTGCCGTTGCAGTAATCCACCGCAGTCCCGCTGCAGTAATCAGGCGCAAAAAAAATCAGGGGCCGAAGCCCCTGATTGTTTCATTCAATAAAAGCTAGTTGTTGTTCATCGCCGTCTGCTTCTGCGCCTCAACCTTGGTTGCGTGGTCCTGCAGCGCCTGCGCTTCCGGCAGATAGGTAATCGCCTTGTTCACTTCCGGGTCCCACGCCGCCGTCACTTCCATGCCGCGCGTCTGCCCGAACTGCGTCTTGTACAGCGAGCTCTTGATGTTCACCTTCACCCAATCCAGCGATCCGGAAAAATCAGCATCGGTGTAATCAATCGACTTCGATTTCAAAAACTGTTTGAACTCCGCCACCACCGCATCGTCCACATCAAAGCCTTCGGGGATGCTCTTGTGTACCGCGAAGTAGTGCTTGGTGAAATTGAAGATCGCCGAATGCTGCAGCAGCGTCACTTCAAAATGCGTCAGCTTCGTCGATGCATATTTTTCATCCGGAGTAATTCCGCCGCCGCCATACACCGTGCGGCCGGAATCGGTCAGCTTCACTTCTCGGCCTTCCTTGTCCGGTTCCGGAGCCGACTTGCGCAGGAAGAAATAGTCGTACAGAGAGAGTCCGTTGTAGTCGCGCTGAATCAAACGCCCGCTCGGCGTGTAGTAGTGGTAGGTGGTCAGCGCCAATCCGGTGCCGTCAGAGAGATTGAAGACCGTCTGCACCAGCCCCTTGCCGAAGGTCGTCTCGCCCACAATCAACGCGCGGTCATGGTCCTGCAGCGCGCCGCTCACAATTTCCGCAGCCGATGCCGTGTTGCGATTCACCAGCACCACAACAGGGAAGTCCGTCAGGTTGCTGGTGTGGTCCACGCGGTATACCTGGTCAGGATAGGAGCGTCCGTGCTGGCTCACCACAATCTGGCCCTTCTTCAAAAAGTCGCCGGAGATATTCACCGCTTCCGGCAACAGGCCGCCCGGATTGCCGCGCAGGTCGAGAATCAATCCCTTCAGCGCGCCCATATTTTTCAGCGCCTGCTCAAACTCATGCGATGTCGTTTCTGAACTGAAGCTCTCAATATGTACGTAGCCGATGCCCGGCTTCACCAGAAACGCCAGGTCCACCGTCGGGTGCGGAATATTGTCGCGCACCAGATCAAACACCAGGGGCTTGTCCGCGCCTTCACGCAGCATGGTCACCTGCACATGCGTGCCCAGCGGTCCCTTCAGATGACTCGCCACATCGGCCGTCGTCATGCCTTCAGTCGACTTGCCTTCAATCTGATTAATAATGTCGCCCGGCTTGATGCCCGCCTTGAAACTTGGCGTGCCTTCAAACGGCGCATTCACCACAATCACAAACTTCCCGTCGGGGGTCGGCATCTGCTGGATGCTCATGCCCACGCCGTAGTAGTGTCCCTGGTTGTCCTCACGCATCTGCGCGTAGGCCTTCGGGTCATAAAAATTCGAGTGCGGATCCAGCTCATGCAGCATGCCCGGAATCGCGCCGTCGTAAATCGCCTTGTCGATTTCGTCCTGGTCCATCGGCGTGGCGTAGTTCTTCTCCACAATCGAGTACACGTTGGTGAAGTCATGCAGGCTGTCCCGCATGGTCGACTCGTCGCCGGCTGACTGCGCATTCACGCGTCCGTTGACCAGCGATCCCACCAGTGCACTGATGGCCAGAAACAATATCAATGAAAATAACGAGCGGCGTGTACGTGTTGCCATATACCGGGGTCCTCTTGTCTGTCTGCGGTTCGCTTCCGGCTCTGCCGGGTATTGCAGCTTGTGGGGGCCAGCCTGCAAAATCTGCTCCCAAAAATACATCCGCTGGCCTGATGTTTAGACGTTCTTCAGCGAAGTATAGCACCGTGCCGAGTGGCCCCGCCGTGCCAGAACTGCCGCTACTCCCGCAGTTGCTTTACCGCTGATACTGCTCTGCGCTCACCTGTTCCAGCCAGTCCACCACCTTGCCGTTCAGGCTCTCCTGGATGGCGATATGTGTCATCGCCGTCGTTGGCGTCGCCCCATGCCAGTGCTTTTCTCCCGGCGCAAACCACACCACATCGCCCGGATGGATTTCCTCAATCGCCCCGCCTTCGCGCTGCACCCAGCCGCAACCGGCCATCACCACCAGCGTCTGTCCCAGCGGATGCGTATGCCAGGCCGTCCGCGCTCCCGGCTCAAAAGTCACGCTGGCCCCGGCCACATGTGCCGGCTCTGGTGCCTGAAACAGCGGGTCAATGCGTACCGTGCCGGTAAACCAGTCTGCCGGGCCTACCACGGAGGGTTGCGTGCCGATGCGTTTGATATCCATGTCCTCATTGTAATCGTCCTACAGGGCAGCAGATTTCCGCCTCCAGCCGGCCGGCGGCTGTCATTCTCTTTGGAATGAGTGGATGGAATCCCTTCCGACAGATAGAATGGCAGATATCGGAAATTGCCCACGAGGCAGCTTCCCGGCAGATGGCCGGGAGACCTCTGGGTTCCGTATTTTTGCTGCATCAGGGACGATGGATTTTGATGAATCTTAAGAAATTTTTTGCCGCCTGCCTGCTGGCAGCGATTCCTGTCGCAGCCGAGGTTGCTCTGCCGCCTGCTCCCGCTCCGTACACCCCCAATGCGACGGTGGTGGAAGATGTGGTCGCGCGCGTCAATGACCAGATCATCACCCGCTCCGACATCGTCCGCGCGCAGACCGGCATCGAGCAGGAAATGCACACCTCCGGCGCTTCGCAGGACCAGATTGATGCCCGCGAGAAGAACATGCTGCGCGACCAGATTGATCAGCAGCTGCTCATCTCCAAAGGCAAGGACCTCGACATCACCTGCGAGACCGAGCTCGTCAAGCAGCTCGATGAAATCCGCAAGCAGAACCATCTTGACACCATGGAAGACCTCGAAAAGGCCGCGCAGCAGCAGGGCGTTTCGTATGAGGATTTCAAGGCCAGCATCCGCAACAACTGCATCACCCAGCACGTCGTGCAGCAGGAAGTCGGCAGCAAGATTCCGCTCACCCACGCTGAGATCCAGAAATATTACGACGACCACAAAGCCGAACTCGCGCAGCCGGAGTCCATCCGCCTCAGCGAGATTCTCATCCCCCGTCGCCGCCGATGCCGGCGCAGCCGCGGTGGAAACGGCGCAGGCCAAGGCCAACATGGTCATCACCAACCTGAAGGCAGGCGGCAAGTTCGACGAACTCGCCAAGCTCTACTCCGGCGGCCCCACGGCGCAGGCCGGCGGCGACCTCGGCACCTTCAAACGCGGTGCCCTCGCTGCCGAGCTGGAAAACAAAACCTTCGTGCTAGAGGCCGGTCAATATACTGACCCTATCCGCACCCGCCAGGGATTCGTCATTCTCTCCGTCAGCCAGCATGTTCACGCCGGCGTGCCCGCACTCAAAGACGTGCAGGAACCCATCGAAGAGAATCTCTACGAGCAGAAAATGCAGCCCGCCCTGCGCGACTACCTCACCAAACTGCGTGAAGAAGCCGCCATCTACATCGCCCCGGGCTTTGTGGATACAGGAGCCAGCCCCAACCAGCCCAAGATTGTAAACAGCGCATACGTTCCGCCGGCGCCCAAGGTCAAGAAGGCCATCACTCGTCCTCTGGTTGCCAAGTCCTCAGGCTCGCGCAAGCAGGCCAAGGCTGTGCCCGCCGTTGCCGTCACGAAAAATGGCAAGGTGAAAAAAATCAAGCGTGAGAAGGTTCGCTTCGGCCAGGCCCCGCGTGAGAATCTTCCCGCTGCCAAGACCGGTGGCGACCTTGCGGCAAACGTTCCCGCACAGGTTGGCCCCAACGCGCAGCAGCAGCTTGTAGCCGATGCCACCCCAGCAGTCTCCACTTCCACGGTGGACCCCAACGCTGACCCGCTCGCGCCCAAGGCCGTCGTCAAGAAGAAGACCCGTTACACGGATCATATCTCGCAGCCCAAGTCGAAGCTGAAGTCCGACGACGCAGCGGCCAAGCCCGCGCCGCCCACCCAGCAGGAATCCATCGCGCAGAAGCTCTTCGCCGCGCCGCTCGGCCTCAACGGCGACACCGCCGCCAAGACCAAGAAGCCCAAGCACGTAAAGGGTCAGAAGAAAGAGCGCATCCAGAACAAGTCCACCGACAAGCCCAAGACCGCAACTCCGGTCGGCCCCGTCACCGCACCTGTTCAGCCCGTCAAGAACTAACATCAGGGAATAGGGACTAGGGGATAGGTGTCAGAAAGTGCCAAGTCAGACAATCAAATCGTACAAAGATTTGATTGTCTGGCAGCGGTCTATCCAGTTGTCCATTTCAATCTACAAATTGACTCAGGATTTTCCGAAGTCTGAACTCTACGGCTTGACGGGACAGCTGCGTCGTTCTTCTGTTTCAATTCCGAGTAATATTGCTGAAGGCCATGGAAGGCTCTCCACGGGCGAGTATAGGCAGTTTCTGGGTCATGCCAGAGGTTCGAATGGCGAGTTGCAAACACAACTGATCATCGCCAAAGAAATGCTTTATGGCCGACCAGATTTGTTGAAGAGTTGCGAAGTGTTGTCCAATGAAGTCGGCATGATGTTGAATGCAATGTTGGCATCCTTGAACAGCTAAAACTTTCACACGGATGGTTTTCTAAT
>CAIZGA010000018.1 GCA_903932385.1 uncultured Acidobacteriota bacterium | reverse complement strand
GTCCGGCAGCAAGTCATCCAACCGCCGCGTCTCCACCCAGTTCAACGGATTGATTTTTGTCTTCAGCGCCTGCGTGGTGGATCCATTGGCATCATAGATCGCAGCATCCGGCAAACTGATTTCCAGCTTCATCCGGTTGCCGTCCAGTGCGGCTTCCATCTGCAGCGGCTTGTATAGATTTTTTCTCGCCGTCGTCGCCAGACTGCTCCACCACCAGCCGCCCAGCGCCAGCACCCCAATCAACAACGCCAGCGTCGCCACAATTCCCCATCGCGCCCTGCGAACATGCTCGCCGTCCGGCGCCACTCCCGGAGCCAGTTTCGCCTCGCGCAACGCCGCGCCCACCATCGCCGCCATGCCCAGCACCAGCAGCGAACCCAGCAGCACCAGCGTCGCGGTCAACCACAACGGCATCGGCAGCGTTCCCGTCGCCACGCTCGGCACCGGAACAGAAATCTCTCCATCGCCCCGCCCGCCATGCACGGTGATGTGCAACTGCCACGCACCGCTCGACATCAACCACACGTTGCCGGAATAAAAAATCGCATGGCCCGGCGCGCGCTGCAATTCCTCAGCCACCGGCGGATGCTTCGCCGCCTCGCCCGTCAGCGGCGTCGGCGCCACACTCACTCCGCTGATGTCCTCTGCATTGCTCTGCACCTGGATCTGTGCCACGCCCGGCACCACGCTCGCCGGTTGCACACTCACCAGCAGCGGGTACGGCCCCGCCTGCATCTGCACCACCACATCCGGCGAGCCCACATGCGCGCGCGCCATCGGCGCCACCAGCAGCAGAAAAATAAGCAGCCACCGGAAATGATTTCTTCTGCGCAATATTTTTCCTCAGGAAAATTTTAGAAGAGCGACGGCTTGCCCGGCATCGTAATCCCCAAATGTTCATACGCCAGCCGGGTCGCCACACGCCCGCGCGGTGTGCGGTCCAGAAATCCCGCCTGAATCAAAAACGGTTCGTAGACTTCTTCCAGCGCATCTTCTTCTTCCGCCAATGCCGCCGCCAGCGTATTCAACCCCACCGGCCCGCCGTCATATTTTTCAATGATGGTCCGCAGCAGCCGCCGGTCCAACTCATCAAATCCATGCGCGTCCACTTCCAGCAACTGCAGTGCCGCCTGCGCCGTCGGCCGGTCAATCACTCCCGACCCGCGCACCTGCGCATAGTCCCGCACCCGCCGCAGCAACCGGTTGGCAATTCTCGGCGTCCCGCGCGAACGCATCGCAATCTCCGCCGCGCCGTCCTGGTCCACTGCAATCCCCAGCACCTCTGCCGACCGCGTCACAATGTAGCGCAGCTCGTCATCGGTATAAAACTCCAGTCGCAGCAGGATTCCAAATCGCGCGCGCAACGGCGAACTCAGCAACCCGGGCCGCGTCGTCGCCGCCACAAAGGTAAACGGCTTAATCTCCATCACGTGCGTCCGCGCCGCCGGCCCCTGCCCAATGATGATGTCCAGCTTGTAATCTTCCAGCGCCGTATACATTTTTTCTTCCAGCACCGGCTGCAGACGATGTATCTCATCCAGAAATAAAACCTGCCGCTCCCGCAAATTCGTCAGGATCGCCGTCAGGTCGCCCTGGATCTGCAACGCCGGCCCCGAAGTCTGCTGGAACGCAACATCCAGTTCATTCGCAATAATGCTCGCCAGCGTCGTTTTGCCCAGCCCCGGCGGGCCAAACAGCATCACGTGGTCCAGCGCCTCGCCGCGGCTCTTCGCCGCCTCCAGCGCAATGTGCAACTGCTCCTTCGCCTTCTCCTGGCCGATGAATTCCTTCAGCCAGCGCGGCCGCAGCTTCAACTCAACGTCAGAATCCTCCTCGGCCAAGCCGGGAGAAATGACGCGCTTCGATTTGTGATTTTCTTCACCCACTCAGGCGATACTAAGGCGAAACAGCGCAGGATGCAAACCCTTGTATCGATAGGAACCAGCTACGTTATCCACGCCGCCTCATCGCTTCGGGTTGTAATCGAATTTTATAAGCCCATCACGATAATCGATGTGCAGTGTGGTCTGTAACATCGTCCTGATGCCAAGAAATCCTGCAAGATTCATACCGATGCCGCGGCTTACATTGGTCGTATCAATCGAGGGTATGCCTTCCAGCGTTTGTGACATGCCCGCAAAATAGAAAGTTATTTTTTCTGCGGAATACACATCCTTGACTTCACCGTTGATGCCATGCACTTCCACCGTTGAATCTTTCACAACCTTCGTAACGGCGCGCGCTGCAGCAGGAGAAACCGTGGTGTTCATGGACCCGGTATCCAGTACAAAAAGATTTGCCGGTGCCTTGTTCATCGAAACCGGAAGCAGCAACAAATGTCCCACACGATAAACATGTGTGTAGCCTTTCATCTCCGGAGCAACATACGGGTCGTGCAGGCGCTCGACAGCATCGGATTCGTTATCAGCCATATTATCGCTCCCCATATTCAATGACGGCGATGCAGAAGCTTCGCCCGGACGTGCGGGCAACGGATCCAGTCGTAGCTTATGCGATGGATAATCCAGCGACACCAGAAATTGCGAGAGAACATTCATGCCAATCAATCCATCCGTATCGGGCATGCGGCTGTTTTCAATCACATGAACCGTGCAGTCATGAAAAACCAGTCCGCCAATCTGGATGGTGTCCGCATATGTTACGTCCACCTGTGCAGCTTTTAAATCGCCGATGCCGCCCACGCCCTGCTGTGACATCTCCGATACCAGCCCGGCATGTTGGGCCACAGACCGCTTCACCAAAATTCCACCCGCCCCGGTGTCAATTTGCAGCCTGGCAGGATGGTTGTTGAGTTTTATATTCAGGCCAAACGCATGTATGCGCGCAGAGTTCTCCAATATCTCTGCCAGTGGCAACTCTGTGGATTGCACCGTTCCCTCTAGGCGGCAGCTCTTCTGACTTCCCAACTCAATCTTCTTGAGCGAATCCAAGTTTTTTTGCAATTGCGCTTTTCTGGCCGCATCTGTTGCTTTGTCCAGCGCTTTTTCCGATGTGGCAATTTGCTCCGTGAACGGTTTCTGAAAATTCCATTGCAATTTGATTTCCCGATCATTCGGGTCCAACGTATGCGCTGTCTCCAACTCCCTCTTTGCGGATGCAAAGTAAGAGTTCAGCATGTCATATCCCGATAGAAATAAATGTAACCGCGCCACGCAGGGGTCGGCCTTCATCGCCGCGCTTGCCGTTGCGCCAGCCAGCCATGGTGTTCCCTCACGCATCTGCAACTCTGCCTTTGCTGTCAGCAGTCCTGCATCGTTGGGATGCGCCTGCAACGCCGCTGTCAGCAACACATCGGCATCCTCGTATTTTTGCTGCCGCATCAACACGCGTGCCAGGCCGGTCGTCAGTTCCGGGTCGTTAGGCTTATTTGCAAGGTCTTGTTGATAGAGAGTTGCGGCTTTGTCAGTATTGCCCTTTTGCAATGCCGATTCGGCAGGCGTCTGCTCGCGGCTTGTCCCCGCAGCGCATTCAATCGCCTGCGCCCTCACTCCGACAATCATGATGAGAAAAAGAAAAAGAGAGGAAGAATTCCACCAGCGTGTTCGTGGCATTCGTGACTGCCTTTCATACTGATTTTGCAAGAATGTATCACGAAGAAAATCATTTGCACAAATTACATTCAGAAAAATTTATTTCGCTTTCCGGTCAAACTTCACCAGCCCGTCGCGGTAATCAATCCGCAGCGTGCTCTTCAGCATCGCCGGTGAGCCAAGAAATCCCGCTATCTCCATCCCCAGCCCGCGGTCGATGCTGCTCGTATCAATCGCCGGAATTTTAATCAGCAACTGCGACAGCCCGCCAAACTGCAAATACAGCTGTATCGCGTAATTCACTTCCCGCACCTGCCCGTTGATGCCGTACACGCGCACCTTGCTGTTCTTCATCACCGGCGTCACATCGCCCGCCGCCGCCGATGAAACCGTCGTCTGCATCGCGCCCGTATCCAGCACAAATAATTTCGTCTTCTTCTGGTTCATCAGCACCGGCATCATCAGCATCTGCCCGTAGCGATACACATGCGTATAGTCGCTCATCTCCGGCGCAACATACGCGTCATGCAGTTGCGTCGCAGCATCTTCCTCCGCAGGATTTCTCTCCGTGCCCAGCGCCGGCATCGTCGCCGTTTCGCCCGGCCTTGGCGGCAGCGGCTGCAGACGCAGCATGTGCGCCGGATAATCCAGCGACACTAAAAATTGCGACATCACATCCAGCCCAATCAACCCGTCCACTTCCGGCATGCGGCTGTTGTCCACCACATGCACCGCGCAATCCTGAAAGGTCAATCCGCCAATCTGGATCCTCTCCGCATACGCACGATACACATCCTTCTCTTCCTCATCGCCGATGCCGCCCGCGCCGCGCTCCAGCGCCACCACTTCCAACCCTGCCCGCTCTGCCAGCGATCGCTTCACCACCAAACCATCCGCGCCGGTATCAATCATCAATCGCACTGCATGGCCATTAATGTTGATGTTCAATCCGTGCACATACGTCGGCTCCGGCTCCGCCAGAATTTCCATCTCAACCAGCGGCAACTCAGTCGTCTCCACCTCTCCCTGCAGCCGACACGGTTTGTGCATCACCGTCGAAAGCCGCCGCAGCGCATCAATTTTTTGTTCCAACCGCGCCTGCTCCGCTTCATCTTTACTCGCCTGCGCTTCACTGTTCAGGATTTGTATCCTCGTCACAATCGGCATCGCCGCAATCCACGCATCATGAATCACGGCATCCGCAGGATCCAGCGTGTGCGCCGCCTCCAACTCCTGCATCGCCGTCGCATAGTTTGAGTTCAGCGTCTCTATTCGCGATTGCAAATAATGCAGCCGCGCCACGCACGGGTCGGCCTTCATCGCCGCCTTCGCCGTCGCCTCCGCCAGCCACGGCCTGCCCTGCCGGTACTGCACCTCGGCCTTCGCCGTCAGTAACTGTGCATTTTCAGGATGCGATTGCAACGCCTCGCTCACCAACGCATCGGCATCGTTCACTTTTTGCTGCAGTAGCAACACGCGCGCCAGCCCCACCGTCAGCGCCGCATCATCAGGCGTCTCCGCCAATGCCTCGCGATACAACACTGCCGCGCGTTCCAACTCGCCGGTCTGCATCGCTACTTCCGCAGCCGTCGGCACAGCATGCACCGCCACACATCCCCTCGAATACCCGGGAATCGTTTCAGTTGTAATCGCATTTGTTGCAGGCGTTATCGTTTTCGTTGCAACGGCCATCGGCGCAGCCATACCGCTGCACGCCGCGGCCATCACTGCACCCGCCATCCACGTAACTATGTGTCGCGCTCGTCGTCGCACAGCAGGCCTCATGCTCAGGCCTCCGGAAAATTTTCAGAACACTATCAACTCAAGAAGAAAACCACACTCGCTGCATCACCGGCAAATAAAAACGGCAGAGCCGAAGCCCTGCCGTTCTCGTATTGCGTTGTGCGTGGATTTACTCGGCGGCCATTTCTTCCGCTTCGCCTTCCATGCGCATCTGTTCCAGCTCGCGTTCTTCTGCGGCGTGGGCTTCCTGCACTTCCTGCTGCACGCGTGCTGCGGCTTCTTCCAGTTCCGGAGAAAGCTGCACGTTGCGGTAGTACTCCATGCCGGTGCCCGCGGGAATCAAGCGGCCCACGATGACGTTTTCCTTCAGGCCGCGCAGCGAATCCACGGAGCCGTTGATGGAGGCCTCGGTGAGTACGCGCGTGGTTTCCTGGAAGCTCGCCGCCGAGATGAAGCTGTCGGTCGAGAGCGACGCCTTGGTGATTCCGAGCAGCAGCGGCCGGCCAATCGCCGGGCGTCCGCCATTCGCAATCGCGCGTGCGTTCTCTTCCGTGAAGCGGAACTTGTCAATCTGCTGTTCCAGAAGGAAGTTCGTATCGCCCACATCCTCGATCTTCACCCAGCGCAGCATCTGCCGCACAATGGTTTCGATGTGTTTGTCGCTGATGCCCACACCCTGCAACCGGTAGACTTCCTGGATTTCATTCACCAGATACGCCTGCAGTTCCTTCTCACCCAACACGGCAAGAATGTCATGCGGGTTACGCGGTCCGTCCATCAGGGCTTCACCGGCGCGCAGGCGTTCACCTTCCTGCACGTTCACGTGCATACCGCGCGGCAGTGAGTATTCCTTCTCCTCACCGCTGTCGGCCGTCACGTAAATCTTGCGCTGGCCCTTGCTCACTTCACCAAAGCGCACCACACCGTCAATCTCGGTGATGATGGCCGTCTCACGCGGCTTGCGCGCTTCGAACAGTTCCACCACGCGCGGCAGACCGCCGGTGATGTCCTTGGTACGGGTGGTTTCGCGCGGGATCTTCGCCAGCACGTCGCCCGGCGAAACCTCGTCGCCGTCCTGCACCATCAAGTGGGCCCGGCTCGGCATCAGGTAACGCTTCTGTCCCTTGGCGTGTTTGATCATGATGGCCGGCTGACGCTTTTCATCCGAAGAGTCCGCAACCACCAGCCGCGAGAGGCCGGTGACTTCGTCGATTTCTTCATGCAGCGTAGTGCCGTCATGCAGGTCCTTGAACTGGATCGTGCCGCCCAATTCGGTCAGGATGACAAAGGTATACGGGTCCCACTCGCCGAGTGTCTGGCCCTGCGTCACCTTCTGTCCGTCTTCCACCTTCAGCTTGGCGCCGTACACAATCGCGTAGCGTTCTTTTTCGCGACCGCGTTCGTCATTGATGGAGATGATGCCCGAGCGGTTCATCGCAACCAGGTCGCCCGACTTGGCGCGTACCGTGGCCAGGTTGATGAAGCGCACCGTGCCGGCGTTCTTCGCTTCCAGTCGCGACTGGTCAGCAACTCGCGATGCCGTTCCACCGATGTGGAAGGTACGCATCGTGAGCTGTGTTCC
>CAIZGA010000017.1 GCA_903932385.1 uncultured Acidobacteriota bacterium | reverse complement strand
TTCGCGTTCTGGAAGAAGATGGAAGTGAAGGCTTCGGAGTCCGGACCGGAGCCGTCATAACCGGCCTCCATCAGCACCCATGCCTTGGCTTCTTCCTTCATCTTGCAGTCGACGAAGTCCACGATATCCGGATGGTCCACATTGAGGATGACCATCTTGGCGGCGCGACGCGTCTTGCCGCCGGACTTGATGACGCCGGCGAAAGCGTCAAAGCCGCGCATGAAGCTGAGCGGGCCCGATGCGGTGCCGCCGCCGGAAAGCGTTTCCATGGAGCCGCGGATGTTCGACAGGTTCGAGCCTGTGCCCGATCCCCACTTGAACAACATGCCTGCGGTCTTGGCCAGCGTCAGGATGGAGTCCAGCGAGTCATCCACAGAATTGATGAAGCAGGCCGAGCACTGCGGCTTGCTGTAGCCGGTGGTGGAGAACTCAATGCCGCAGGTGTGCGGGTTCCAGTGCCAGTTCTTGGCGTCTGAATCCGGCTCCAGCCGGTCGCAGCCGACGTTGAACCACACCGGCGAATTGAAGGCGGCCTTCTGCGTCAGCAGCAGGTGCGCCAGCTCATCGTGGAAGATGGCTGCGTCTTCTTCGCTGCGGAAGTAGTTGCCGTTGATGCCCCAGTCGCGGATGGATTCCGCCACGCGCGAGACCAGCATGCGAACGCCGCTTTCGCGCTCTGCAGTGCCGAGCGTGCCGTGAAGATATTTGCTGGCGACGATATTGGTGGCCGTCATCGACCAGTCTGCGGGGACCTCGACATCTTTCTGCTCAAAGATTGTCTTGCCGCTTGCATCACTAATGAGCGCGGTGCGCAGCTCCCACTTGAGTTCGTCGTACGGTGAGATGCCGGCATGCGAAAACCAGCGGCTGAAGGTGAGTCCCTGCGCGTTGTTGGCGCTGGTGTGCTGTCCTGTGGACGCCGGGTTGCCGGCTGCGGTGGCTTGGTGCTGCGTGTAGTCTGCCATCTTCTTATTTCACTCCTGTTGCAATATCCAATTCGAATTTCTGATGCCGTTAAATTGCGGGCCTGTACTCCATGGCCTGTACGCATTTGCCGGCTGCACTTTGTCTGGTGTGGGACAGCCAGAAAAGATGAAAGCGGCACTGCTGTTTGCTGCGGAAACTCCCGGCAAAAATCTGCTGGCCGGGCGGGTCTGGCAATCTTGCCAGCCGCGGCAGTCCCGAAGGAGACCTGTGGAAAACTTGGGTGAAGCGTCTTGAAGCGGTTTGTTGCAGTGCAGTGAATTTCTCTGCTGCAGTGGTGAAGTTACCGCGCTCCGTGGTATGTGTCAAGCGATAACCACAAGATGTTGTATTTGTTAGGTAAATACTCCCCCAACGAAAGACCCCTGTCTGCAAGTTGTGGAAAACACGTGGTGCGCCCCGTGATTTCCACAGGGTTTTTTCAAGCCTGGCGATGAGTTATTTACATCGTTTTGGGAAAATGTCGGCCACATCTCTTGCCCAAAGCTGGCCGGGGCCGGTTCGACGCTGGGAGAAGCGTAACGAGTCCACGGCCGGGCAGGTGCCTCGGAATTTTCTGCGGCGAAACATTCAAAAAGGCTACGCCCGTGCAGATGGGTGCGCAAGGCGTAAATCACGTGGGAAAAGTGGAAAAAACAGCAGAACTGTGCGGAAGCATGCTGCGATACACGCAGTGGCTCCGGCAAGGCGTATAGGATGAGGGCGTGGAGGTTTGGCGATGGCGAAAACGGAATCAACCATGGTGGAACTGGGGTCTTCGGCGCCGGGCTTTCGGCTGCCGGATGTGGTGACGGGAAAATATGTGGAGCTCGACGATTTTGCGCAGGAGCGGGCGCTGCTGGTGATGTTCATCTGCGCGCACTGCCCGTACGTGAAGCATCTGGAAGCGGGACTGGCCGAGTTGGGACGCGATTACAAAGGCAAGGACGTGGGGATTGTGGCCATCAGCAGCAATGATGCTGAAGATTTTCCCGACGATGCTCCGCCGGCGCTGGCAGCACAGGCGAAGCGGCTGGGGTTTGTCTTTCCGTATCTCTACGACGAAACGCAGGAAGTGGCGCGGAGTTATGACGCGGCCTGCACGCCGGACTTTTTTCTTTTTGATGGAGAGCGGCGACTGGTTTACCGCGGCGAGTTTGATGCCAGCCGGCCGCAGCGCAAGGGCGAAGGCAATGATCTGCCGGTGACCGGTTCGGCATTACGCGCGGCGATGGACGCGGTGTTGGCCGGCAAAGCGGTGCCGGAACCGCAGCGGCCCAGCATCGGCTGCAATATTAAGTGGAGAGAATAGCTGCGGGAAATGGAGAGAATAAAAGCGCGAAGTGGAAAGAGTAGAAACGGCCACTGAAGCGAAGCGATGATTTCCGGCATCCAATAAGAACGATGAAAAAATTACCGACAGTATTTATTCCGCATGGTGGTGGGCCTTGTTTCTTTATGAAGCCGGATGAAGGTTTTCCGCCGGGCACATGGGACCGCATGGCCGCGTATCTGCGCAGCGTTCCAAAGCTGGTGGGCGAGAAGCCGAAAGCGATCCTCATCATCTCCGGTCACTGGACTGAGCCGGTGCCGACAATCTATTCACCAACAGAATCGAAGCTGCTGTTTGATTACCACGGCTTTCCCGAGCACACCTATCAGTTGAAATATCCTGTTGCGACCGACCGCGGCGTGGCGTCGGAAACCAAGCGGCTGCTGGCGGCCGCCGGCTTCGGCATGGCAGGCGGCGGGATTCCGGAAAATACTGATCGCGGGTATGACCACGGCGTTTTTATTCCGCTGATGGTGGCGTACCCCGAGGCCGATGTGCCGCTGGTGCAACTGTCGCTGGTGGAGGGATACGATCCTGCAACGCATTTGAAGATGGGCCAGGCACTGGCTCCGCTGCGCGAGCAGGGAGTTTTGATTGTGGCCAGCGGTATGAGTTACCACAACCTGCGGCGCTTTTTTTCTCCCACCGGCAATGAAGCCGCTGCGCAGTTTGATGTGTGGCTGAACGATGCGGTGACGACTCCCGATGTGCGCGAACGCGAAGAAGAATTGTTGAAGTGGCGCAGTGCGCCCAGTGCGGTGGAGTCGCATCCTGAAGACGAGCACCTGTTGCCGCTGCTGGTGGCTGCCGGTGCGGCGGGCGAAGACCTGGGTCGCCGGACATATTCCGACATTGTCTTCGGCAAGGCGCAGTCGGCCTTTGTCTTTGGCGGATAAAACTACAACTACAATTTATTTTGCCGCGGCTGGCGGTGTCGTCGGCTTGACCCGGTGCGCGACAATTTTTTCTGAGATGCGGCTGTATAGATTGGCGGAGACAACGCCGCGGCGCAGCAGGTCCAGTTTGGATTTGTACGGCCGGCCGGCGATGATGCGCGCTGCGAACATATCTGTAACGCCGGGCAGCGACATCAGCTGCTGCGCGGTGGCGGTGTTGACGTCGACCTTGGCCGCGTCGGCGGCAATGCGCTGGGCGATGGTTTGAGTCTGGGAACTTGATTGCTGCGGCTGCGTGGTTTGTGCCGAGGCGACAGCGGTCAGAATCAAGATGACGAACAGAAAATGTCGCAAGAGCGTAGCTCCGTAAATTTTTCTTGCGGTTGAAAAGCATCTGGGCGCTGCCGAGTTTGCGGTGGCGCCCAGAGTGTTTGCGATGAGGGACGATTATTTGCTGTCGTCGCTATCAGTGGGTGCGGCTGCGTCTGTGGGTGCGGCTGCCGGGGCTTCGCTGCCGCCGAGAAAACCGCCGAGCAGGTCCTTGGCGATGTCCGAACCGGACTTGCCGTCGATGGCTTCTTTGGCGGCTTCTCCAGCTGCCTTCTCCAGTTCGGCCTTTATGTTTTCGTCAAAAAATCCCATGGTGTTGTCCTCATCCTAATCGGCGGTACTGCAGGGTGCGATGGCGGCCGAATGCGCCATCGCTGCAGGAATGAAAAATCAAAAGTGAAGTGGGTTGGATTACTTGCCCTTGGGCTGGGTGGCAATCACCAGAGCCGCAATGCCTTTGTAGGTGGCAGCGGGGAGAATCTTTCTGGAGAGCAGCTGGGTCTTGTTGGCATAGGGGCGGCCGGCAATAATTTTTGCCGAGTAGG
>CAIZGA010000016.1 GCA_903932385.1 uncultured Acidobacteriota bacterium | reverse complement strand
CGGCTGCATGACGGCGGCAGCAATGCTCCGCTGAAAATCAATCAGCGAGCTCATGCGACTGCCCCTGTTTCTTGCAGAATGCAATGCGCGTCAAGAAAGCGCTGTGCCTTTAGCGCCTCGGCATGAACTTCAGCAAAGCTGGGAATCTTATCGTCCCACTCCAGCAGTGTTGCCGTCGGGCCGCAGCGCTGGATGGCATGTGCGTACAAATCCCAGACCGGGTCAATCACCGGGTGGTCATGTGTGTCGAGTGTGTATTTCTCATATTTTGAGTGGCCGGCAATGTGGATTTGAGCGACGCGATCTGACGGCACGCTGGCAAGGTATGTATGCGGATCAAACTCGTGATTTACAGACGATACATAGATGTTGTTCACATCCAGCAAGATGCCGCAGTCGGCACGCTCGACAACTTCATTGAGAAATTCCCACTCTGTCATTTCAGAATCGTTGAACTCCGCATAGCTGCTAACGTTCTCGACCGCGATAGGAATCTCGAGATAGTCCTGCACCTGACGGATTTTATCCGCGGTATTACTTACGGCTTCCCACGTGTAGGGAAGCGGGAGCAGATCATGCGTGTAGCGTCCGTCTACGCTGCCCCAGCAGAGATGGTCAGAGAGCCAGGGGGTTCCGGTCCTGCGAACTAATGTCTTCAGGCGCTTCAGGTGCTCGCGGTTCAGCGGATCGGTGGACCCGAAGTACATGGAAACTCCATGCTGCACCACACGGTATTGCTCCAGAATCTGGTCGAGAATGGCCAGCGGACGTCCGGCATCCACCATGTAATTCTCAGAGATAATCTCAAACCAATCCACAGTCGGCGTCTCGCGCAGAATGTGGTCGTAGTGCGGTATGCGCAGGCCAATGCCGATGCCGTAATTTGTAAATGCGTTGAAGCGGTTCGCGGGCATATGTTCCTCGTGGCTGGTTGTTAACGTTTCGGGCCGGGATGCTTGCCGGCCCGCGATTGTCTGTGCCGGTTTATTTCGGTTTGGAGCCGTCGGTGGCGCAACCGCCCTTGCCTTTGCAGGAGTTCTTTCCGGCGCAGCCATTGTCGCCCGCCTTGCAACCGCCCTGGCCTTTGCAGGAGTTCTTGCCCTTGCAGGAATGCTTGTCTGTTGTGGCGTCCAGGCTGCTGAGCAACGAGGCGCGAGTGCTGGTGAGGTGCGCACCGTTGAGCGGCTGCGCCTGCAGGCGTGCGGTGGATCCGCCGAGCAGGCCGGAAACAGCTGCGGTAATCATGAGGGTCTTCATTGAGTTGGTCATAACAATCTCCTTGTGGTTCCTGGTTGGTTGAATTTGTGTGCTTCATGTGGCCGCGGGGTTCAAAGTTTTTCCTTTGGGCTTCCGCGTATGCCAGTGTGATGGCCCACTGCGGCAGAAGTTACAAACAAGACAGAAAATTTTTTTGAATGTGGGGAATCTATTTCCGTTGGATTGACAAACAAGGTGCTTGGGGAAGGGATTCGGACAGCCGACAAAGTGGTCAGTCCAATTCACTGATATCCTGACTACGAACAAAAGTATGCAGGCTGGCGCGCGGCTGGGAAGATTGCCGATTACAGGAACCGCACGGGCCAACGAAGGAGATTGAATCGATATGAGCAATGGCTTGAAAGTACCGCAGGGAGGCGCACTGGACTTTCTATCGCTGGGCGCGCTGGTGCATCGGCTGGACCCGGGCATCATTCCATTCCGCAAGGCCACCGAGTGCAAGATCCACGTCAGCGGCGGCGAGTTCAACGTCGCGGCCAACCTCTCAGACTGTTTCCAGATGAAGACCGGCGTCGCCTCGGCGATGGTGGATTATCCCATCGGCGATCTGATTGCCGAGCGTGTGCGCGCCATGGGCGTGAAGCCCTTCTACAAGCGCTTCAAGCATGACGGCGTCACCGGGCCGAACATGGCCACTGTGTTCAGCGACCGCGGACAGGGCCCACGCGCTCCTGTTGTTTTCTACAACCGCTGCAATGAAGCTGCAGCGCAGTTGAAGTCGGGCGACTTTGACTGGAAGGCCATCTTTGGCGATGGCGTCCGCTGGGTGCATTCCGGCGGCATCTTTGCCGCGCTTTCCCCCAGCACCGGCGAACTCGCCGTTGAATTTATGAAGGCCGCCAAGGCCGCCGGCGCGGTTACGTCATTCGACCTGAACTTCCGCGAGAAGCTGTGGAACATCTCCGGCGGCAATGAACGCGCTGTGGAAGTGATTGGCCGCATCGTAGAAAACGTTGATGTGCTGGTGGGCAACGAGGAAGACCTGCAGAAGGGTCTGGGAATTCCCGGTCCGGATGTGGCCGCCAAGTCCAAGCTGGATACCAGCGTCTACGTGGACATGATTGAGAAGGCCGTAAAGAAGCATCCGCAAGTGAAGGTGATTGCCACTACGCTGCGCGAGGTCCACTCCACCAATCGGCACAGCTGGAGCGCAATGGCGTGGATTGACGGCAAGACCTACACGGCACCGACGGCGGAGTTGGACGTGATTGACCGCGTTGGCGGCGGTGACGGCTTTGCAGCGGGATTCATCTACGGTCTGCTGACGGGCGAGACGCCGGAAGAAGCCGTGAAGCTGGGCTGGGCGCATGGCGCTCTGCTCACCACCTTCCCGGGAGACACCACCATGGCGACTCTGGACCAGGTGCGTGCCTTTGCCAAGGGCGGGTCGGCTCGCATTCAACGCTAGGCGATGTTCAGACGCAGAAAAGCGGCAGGATTATCCTGCCGCTTTTGCTTGCCGTAAATTTGTATGAAAGCTAGTTGACGCTCTCGACGGTAATGGTGCCGTCCTTGAGCGTGCCGTTGACGGTAACATTCTCGCCGGCGTGCGCGACAATCTTGTCCTGATTGGCAATCTTGTAGACTTTGCCATCTGCAGTGACAAGAACTGCCGGTGAACCGCCCTTGATGCAGCCCTTGGCGCAGGCTGCGTTGCCCTTCATTTCAGAGTTTGCCGAACACTTGGTGTCTTCAACAAAACCCTTGAACTGTGCGGCCATGGCGCTGGTGGTAAAGCCGAGCGTGAGAACAGCAATGGCAATAAACTTTTTCATGTAGGCTCCTGTGGGACGTGCTCAACCCATAGTCAATATACATCACAGCGGGCGAATATCCAGCGCATTATTTTTCCGTGACAGCCGCGATTCCGCCACATCAAAATTGACGGCGAGACCATTGGGTGAAATCATAGCGGCCAGCGATAAATCCATAAAATTCAGCATGTTAGGCGGGGTAGCAGGTTCAGAGTGCATTCAGAATGCGGTCGACAATCTGCTCCGGGGCGGGTTCAATGGAGACAATCAGTGCAGACTCCGGGGCTTCCAGTGCCGCCAGCTGACTGGCCAGAAGTTTGGCCGGCATAAAGTGGTTTCTGCGATGGTTCATGCGTTCTGCCAGCAGCTCCGGCGGGCCATCCAAATGCACAAATCGCACCGAACCCTGAGGCAGACCGTGTTCCAGTGTGGCGGCGTATTTTCTCTTGAGTGCGGAGCAGGCCAGAACGCCCGATTGGCCCTTCAGCCACCATTCCACCAGCTGCCGGTTCAGTTGATAGAGCCAGGGATCGCGGTCATTATCGGTCAGCGGCTTACCGCTTTCCATTTTTTCCAGATTGTTTGCCGGGTGGAAGTCGTCCGCATCGGCAAAGGCGCATTCCAACCGACGCGCCAGAAGAGAACCAATTGTGCTCTTGCCCGAGCCACTGACTCCCATCACCACAATCAGCATGACGCTGCCTTACCTTTCAATACAGCATTACTCGAGAAAGATGGGGCGGATGTGACGGTCAAAAAGGTTCTCAGTCACATTGCGCGCCACGATGGCCTCATTCGCCTCCAGCAGGTTCAGATAGTGGTCACCCTGCTTGGCGGCAATCTTGAATCCGACATGCAACAGCTGGCGGAAGTTCGGGTTGTAGGCGGGAGCGCCGGGAATGTGACGCAGCGCGCCGGTGTATTGGTCGCTGCTCCAGCCGGCAACGGCAGCGGGCAAGGGCAGCGCCGCTTTGTTGATATCAATCACTGTGGCATACGGTGCGCAGAGTTCGTCGAAATGATCATACGCCTGCGCATAAATTTCTTTTGCTAAAGCGAGAGCATCGCCGCCTGCTTCTGCCAGGCCGATGAGTTCTTCAAGCCAAGTTGTGCCGGCCGTCTTCACGTGAACGCCTGCATTGAATTTACGCAGCGATTCGCGGATGGGCTGGTAGATGGAAAATTTGTCGCTGCCGGAGTGTACGCTGAGTTTGAGCGTTGTCGGCAGACCGTATTCGCGCACGGCATAGGCAATGGCGGCGAGATCGCTTTCAAACTCCACCCGGAACTGCGCCACGTCGCCGACATAATCCACGCCCTTGT
>CAIZGA010000015.1 GCA_903932385.1 uncultured Acidobacteriota bacterium | reverse complement strand
GCTCAGCAGCATGGGGCAACACCGCTCAATGCGGTGAATGCCGTTTGGCTGCCGGTTATGATGGCGGGTGCGATACCAAATCTCGCTTATTGCTTCTATCTGCTGCGCCGCAATCGCAGTGGAGATAAATTTTCGCGCGGCGGGTTGTCCCACTGGCTGCTGGCTTTACTGATGGCAATCTTCTGGTTCGGCAGCGCATTGCTCTATGGCGTGGCCACGGTAAAACTCGGCGCGCTCGGCCCGATTCTCGGCTGGCCGCTGTACATGTCGCTCATCGTCATCTCGGCCAGCCTGGTCGGCATCGCCACCGGCGAGTGGCGCAAATCCGGCGGCAGGCCGCTGGCAATACAATTTACTGGTGTCGCTCTGCTGATTGTGGCGGTCTTTATTCTCACAACAGCAAGCCGCAATTTCTAACGGGGACGGCATGCAGGCAATTTCTCTCGACATGGGCGGAACGCATATCGGTTGTGCAGTCGTACGCGACAGTGAAATCCTCGCGCAGTTTTCTCTGCCGTCGCATCAGGCGCGAAGCCTCGAATCGCTGCTGCCATCGCTGGCGGAGACGCTGCATTCGCTGCTGGCGCAGACAAAAATTTCCGCTGCAGATTGCACCGGTGTCGCCGTTGGCTTTCCCGGTATTGTGGATGTACGTTCCAGCACGATTTATTCCACACTGAAAAAATATGAAGATGCCAAAGACTTCGACCTGGCTGCGTGGTTCCTTCGCGAATTCAATCTGCCTCTGCGTATGGAAAATGATGCTCGGCTCGCTCTGCTGGGAGAACGCTACGCCGGCGCAGCGCAGGGCTACGACGATGTTGTGATGATGACCCTCGGCACCGGCATCGGCGGCGCTGCCATGTTACAGGGCCATCTGTTGCGCGGCAAACATGCGCAGGCCGGCTGCCTCGGTGGCCATCTGCCGGTCGACTTCCACGGACGCATCTGTGCCTGCGGCAACATCGGCTGCGCAGAAGCAGAGGCCTCCGGCTGGTCGATGCCGCTGGTGGCGAAGTCATGGCCAGGTTTTGCATCCAGCGCATTGGCCTCGCTGCCGGAAATTGATTTCAAACACTTGTTTGATTTTGCCGAAGCGGGCGATGCTGTATCGCTGGCTGTGCGTGACCGTTGTCTCGAAGTCTGGGCCTCGAATGCAGTGGCCAACATCCACGCATATGATCCGGAGATTGTCGTCATCGGCGGCGGCGTGATGCAGAGCGCTGACAGCATCATTCCATTCGTGCAGGAATATGTGAATCGTCACGCCTGGGCTGGCGGTTCTCGTCCGCGTGTGCAGGCGGCGAAGCTGGGAAATTACGCCGGCCTGCTGGGCGCCGTACCGCTGCTCTCGGAGGTCTTCGATGTCTCGGCAGCCTAATTACGACAAATTTCCATTCGTTGCCGCTGGACCTGCAGAGGAGTGCATCGTCGGCTGGGATGAAATCGCCGCACGCATCAAGCATGAAAGAATTCTCTGCGTGGAGTGTTACCCCGGCGCGAATGCAGATGCCATCGCAAAGGAACTGGCCTCGCGTCTGAAGCCGACCGTAGTAATTCAGACCACCAGCTTGTTGAAGTCTGCTGAGCAACTGCGAACGATGCTGGCTCCGGTGTTGACTGACGACCGTGTCTTCGGTCGCATGAACGGCATCACGCTGCCGGACTATTTTGATGCGCAACTGCTTAGCCAGGCCCGCGCGAAAGTGAAAGCATCAACTGGCACGATACTCCTCGTTGGCCCAGGTGCAGCGTTGGTCACGGATGCGGATGTGCTGGTCTACGCCGACATGGCGCGTTGGGAAATTCAACTGCGCTATCGTCGCGGAGTTCTGGGCAATCTGGGTTTGGAAAATGAATCCGCCGCATTCCCCGAAAAATATAAATGCGGATTCTTCGTAGAGTGGCGTGCCGCGGATGAATGGAAGAAACAGCTGCTCAGCAAACTGGATTTTCTTCTCGATACAAATAAGGATGAAACACCACAGATCATTTCCGGCGATGCCTTTCGCCGCGCGCTCGCAATCACTGCCCGGCGACCCTTTCGCGTGGTTCCATATTTTGATCCCGGCCCGTGGGGCGGTCATTGGATGGAGGCAATCTGCGATCTGCCAAAGGACCAGCCCAATCATGCGTGGTGTTTCGATTGCGTCCCGGAAGAAAACAGCCTGCTGCTCGGCTTCGGTAATCATCGCGTTGAGGTGCCAGCCATCGATCTGGTCTTTTCGCATCCGCGCGAGTTGCTGGGCGACGCCGTGCACGGCCGCTTCGGAACAGAGTTTCCCATCCGCTTCGATTTCCTGGACACGATGGGCGGCGGCAATCTCTCGCTGCAGGTGCATCCGCTTACCGAATATATTCAGCGCAATTTCGGCATGCATTACACACAGGACGAAAGCTACTATCTGCTGGATGCGGGCAAGGATGCCACCGTCTATCTCGGCCTGAAAGAAAATATCAATCGCGAACAGATGATTGCCGACTTGCATGCGGCGCAAAACGGCGGGCCAGCCTTCGACGCAGAGAAATATGTGAATCGCTGGCCGGCAAAGACGCACGACCATTTTCTAATTCCCGCAGGCACCATTCATTGCTCGGGCAAAGAGAGCATGGTGCTGGAAATCAGCGCAACGCCGTACATCTTCACCTTCAAGTTATGGGACTGGGGCCGGCTGGGGCTCGATGGTCGCCCGCGCCCGATTCACATCGACCACGGCGTCGCGAATTTACAGTGGGACCGCACTACGGCATGGATCGAGCAGCAGCTTATCAACTGCATCCAGCCCATCGCACAGGGAGAAGGTTGGCGCGAAGAACGCACCGGCCTGCATGAGCGTGAATTTATTGAGACGCGTCGCCACTGGTTCACCGGCACCGTACCGCATAACACCCGCGGCGGTGTGCATGTGCTCAATCTGGTGCAGGGAGAAGAAGCTGTGGTGGAAAGCCCGACCTCGGCCTTTGAGCCGTTCGTTGTGCATTATGCAGAGACGTTTATCGTTCCCGCCGCAGTCGGCGAATATACGATACGTCCCAGTGGCAAAGCTCTCGGCAGCGAGTGTGCCACACTGCTCGCCTATGTTCGCACGTCTGCCTAGTGGACCTTCTGCAGCCTCTCAATCAATTTCTGCGCCAATGATTCGCCCGACTCGGTCCACAACAGGCGGCTGGAGATGCCGCAGTTTTTTTCCACGCTCAACGTAAAGGCAAGCAGCATTTCAATATTTGCCTGCACCCGCCGCGTGGCTTCTTCGTCCAGTTCCACAGCTTCCAACAGAAACGGGCTGTCGATGCCGAAGTCCACACGCACGTGGCCATTCTGCTCAAAGCTGGCATCGTCAAACTCCGGCCCGAAGCCCACAATCGTCACCTTGGTCTGCTGCTTCCGCCAGATGGTTTCCAGCCCGATTTCAGCGGCACCAGTGGAGTCCGGCACCCACAGCGGCCAGCGCTGTTCAAACTCAAAGGCAGTGTCGGGATGCATTAGTTCGGTGGCTTCGCGCACGGCATTTTCCGGCAGAGCATCTTCATTGTCCGGGTCATCCACAAAGATGCGCGAGAAGAGCGGTGCCTCATTCCACGCCAGCGGGTAGGCCGCAGAGGCGCTCAGCCGCGATTCGCCGCCCACAGCCGTCAACTGCCGCATGACTCCCAGCATTGCTGCCGGCAGTCCTTCAAAGTGAAAATTCGGATACCACAAGCTAAGGTAAAGACGGTCCGCCATAACTTCATTTTAAACCCCCTCTGTCACAGATGCCAGTCGAATGAGAAGATGGTTATGGCGCAATCTGCCCCGGCTCCAAGTGGGCTTGTGCCGCAAAGCGAATGCATATCTCGATTGATAGTCTGCGCCGTTGGTTGCTGGTGGGTGTCGCATGCGTTGCTGCGATCATCGTCGCCTATCTGGCTGTGGGTCGCATCCAGCGCTGGCGTTCTCCGGGAGAACACATTCTGCCGCTGCCGAACGGCATTTTGCAGCAGACTAACGGCTTCACCTACTCCAAATCCAATCAGGGCCGCACGCTCTTCACCATCCACGCAGCGCGGGCCGAGCAATTGCAGGAAAGCGGCCAGGCGGAACTCTATGATGTCCGCATCACGCTCTATGGTCGCGTCGCCGGACATGAAGACCGCATCAGCGGCAGCCAGTTCCACTATGACCAGAAAACTGGTGTTGCCACCGCCAAAGGCGAAGTTCATCTGGACCTGCAGACGCCCACGGGTCAGCCGGAATCAGAGGTTTCCGCTGAACCCGGCAAGGGTGCGGACCACGGAATTATCCACATCAAAACGCAGGGCCTTGTATTCATGCAGAGTCTGGGCATTGCAGCAACGGACCAGCGGTTGGAGTTCGCCGTGGATGGAATCCTGGGCCATGCCGTCGGCGCGGAGTATGACTCCGACCGCGGCCTGCTCACGCTGCAGTCCTCGATAGATGCGGCTCTGCAGATGCACGGTCAACCGGTGAATCTTACCGCTACTCATGCCGTGCTCGACCATACCGCCGGCGAGTCGCGTCTAAGCCACGTTGCCGCGCATTCTCCCTCGGAAACCGCCAATGCCGAAAATGTCGTCATCCACTCGCGCAAAGACGGCAGCATCGATCATATCGACGCCGATGGCTCGGTTGCATTCCACAGCAATGATTTCGGCGAAGTCACCGCTCCCTTCATGCAGTTGTGGATGGACCTCACCAATCGCCCGCAGCGCGCCAACGCCAGCGGCGGCATCCATTACAGCAATGCTCAGCCACTGTTGCAGCGCACAGCCGAAGCCGCAGATGGCGAAGCAATTTTCGGTGCGAAGAGTGCGCTGCATCTGGTCCACCTGAATGGCAATGTCACCATGCATGACCGTTTGGAGAGCATCCCTGCAGTTGGCAAGCCGCCGGTCTTCGCCATGGAACGAAATCTTTCCGCTGCCCATCTGGCACTCACCTTCGCGCAAAATTCTCATGCCGCTACCTCAAAGCATCACACCGAGTTGCAGACAGTGCACGCCGAAGGCAACGCGAAGTTTGCCGCCGAGCAGCCTGTAGCCGCTTCGACGAAGCCTGCAGCACCCGCGGCCAAACCTGCAGTAACACTCGGCCATGAATTCCGCGAAGTGGATGGCGACGTTCTCGATGGAACTCTCTCCACCAGCAATAACAAAACTTATTTCTCTCTGGTGGATGGCAAAGGCCATACGCGGCTGCAGCAGAAGTCCGCCGACGGCTCTCTGGATACAAGTACCGGCGATACTGTGCATGTCGTCATGCGTCCGCAAACCTCCACATCGGCCGCCAATCTCTCGGCACAAAATTCGCTACACAGCAGCCAGCCAACATCAATTGAAATTGTCGATGCCGTGCAGTCAGGCAATGTTTCGCTGTCCGACAGCAAGCCTCCAGCCGCCCCCGCAAAGTCTGCTGCCGTCACCTCTGGCCGTGCAGACCGCGCAGAATATACCGGCGCCAACCAGCATCTGGTGCTCACCGGCAATCCGCAGATTACAGACGCCGGTACCACCATCTGGGCTGAACGCATCACGCTGGACCAGCCCACCGGCAACCTGCTGGCAGAAAAATCTGTGAAGGCAAATTATCAGCAGGCGGAAAATTCCGACCCCGTTCACATCATTGCGGACCACGCGCAGATGCTGCACACCCAGCAGGTCGCAAACTTCTATGGCCGCGCCGGGGCCGATGCGCGACTCTGGCAGCAGGGCAGTCAGGTCTCCGCACCCGTGCTTGAGATTCAACGCACAGCACAAACATTGCACGCCTATGGAGATGCTTCGGCAGCGCAGCCGGTCCACGCCGTTTTCCCCTCTCAGTCTTCGGGAGGCGTCGTTCGCGTCGCCAGCCACGACATGCTCTACAACGACGGAACGCATCTGGCAGTTTTTTCCGGCGGTGTGGATGTCACCAATCCCGACAGCCGCACCCGTTCCCGGACGGCTACCGTCTGGCTGCAGAATCCGCAATCACAAAACAAGCCAGGCACGGCAAAGCCACAGACGCCGCCACCCGGGCCGGCCTTGTCGGGGAATGTTGAGCGCATACTTGCCGAAGGGGCAGTCACCGTCGTCCAACCCGGCCGCCACGCCACCGGCGAAGCCCTCAACTACACGGCAAAAGACGGCCATTACCTTCTGACCGGAACTCCAGCACAACCGCCAAAATTAGTGGATGATGTAAAAGGAACTGTTTCCGGCGCGTCCTTGCTCTTCGAAAGCAACGATGATACGGTCATCGTTTCAAGCGCCGCCGGATACAAGCGTCCGCAGTTGGACACGCACTCGAAATAGAATATTCAGCAGCTGGGAAATAAAGCCACTCGGCTGCGAAGCATTTATTGTTGAATCGGGTTGAAGCATACATGCAGCGATTGGCAGCAGAAGGAATCGGCAAAAGCTATGGCGGCCGCCAGGTATTGAACGGCGTCAGCTTTGAGATTCATCAGGGAGAAGTGGTTGGTTTGCTCGGGCCCAACGGCGCCGGCAAAACCACCAGCTTCTACGCCATTGTTGGTCTGGTGCGGCCGGATACGGGTCGCGTCCTCGTCAACGGTGAAGACATCACCCGCCTGCCCATGTACCTGCGCGCCCGCAACTACGGCATCAGCTACCTGCCGCAGGAGCCGTCGGTCTTCCGCAAGCTCACCGTGGAAGAAAACATCATGGCGGTGCTCGAGGCGCAGTCGCTGCGTTGGGAAGAGCGGCGCGTCCGCACCGAACGCCTGATTGAGCAGTTGAACCTCGGCCACATCCGCAAGACTCAGGGCTATGCGCTTTCCGGCGGTGAACGTCGCCGCGTGGAGATTGCCCGTTGCCTTTCCATCCAGCCGGCATTCATTCTGCTGGATGAGCCCTTCTCCGGCATTGACCCCATCGCCGTGCTCGACCTGCAGGAAATTATTTTCAACCTGAAGGCCGGCGGCATCGGCGTGCTCATTACCGACCACAATGTACGCGAGACGCTCTCCGTCACCGACCGCGCCTACATCATCAACGAAGGCCGCATCTTCCGCTCCGGCATACCGGCGGAGTTGAGCCGCGACCCCGAAGTGAAGCGTGTCTATCTTGGCGAAGGCTTCTCGATGGGCGTTTAGTCCGTCGCCTGCTGACTTCCAGTTTTCATTATCATCCGCTCACAGAATTAATTCATAACCAACCCGCTACTAAAGTGGGAAGAATCACCTTGTATTCATTGCCTCAGCACGCCGCACGCTGTTGCCGGAGAGTGTACACTCACCACAAAGACAACCTGCAGACTGGTTATGATGGACACAGATTCACGAGCAGATCCATTACCCGGAAAGTTCAATAGCCATGGCAGCTCTACAGCAAAAGATAAATCTGAAGCTCTCGCAACGGCAGGTGCTCACGCCCAGCCTGATGCAGATGGTCAGCGTGCTTGCGCTGAACAAGCTGGAGCTGAAGGAGATGTTGAATGCTGAGATGGTTGAAAATCCGGTGCTCGAAGAAATTGAAGAAAGCGTTCCGCTGATTGATGAGCTCGCAGGCCGCGAAGCCGATCGCGACCGCACAGTGGAAGAGAAGTCCGCCACTGCTGAGAAAGATCCGTTTGAAGAAATTGATTTCGGCAGCTACTTCAATGACTATCTTGACCCCGGCTACCGAACCGCCACCAGTTTTGAAGATAGCGACGCCCCTTCCTTTGAAAATTTTCTTTCCAATCCCACCACACTCAGCGATCACCTGATGTGGCAGCTGGGTGCGGTGCCGATGAGTGCGGGCACGCACATCGCCGGCGAAATCATCATCGGCAACCTGAATGAAGACGGCTACCTCACCGCCTCCACTGAAGAAATGATCACTGCCGTTGCCGACGCGCTCGACGACAGCCAGGCCGAATTGGCTCCGACCTATCTCGCCGAGGCGCTGGCTTTAGTCCAGCAGTTCGATCCGCTAGGCGTGGCCGCGCGTGATTTGCGCGAGTGCCTGATGCAGCAGATACGTGGCCTGCGCCGCGAGGAGGCGCATCTCCGCGCAGAAAGCACCTATACCGCACACGCTGCCGTAGCGGCGGCGCTGGATGCCGAGACTGAGACGGAGCCAATTGAATCAGCGGAACCGGCAGAGCCGACACAAGCCAGTACAGAAACTCCGGCGCGCCAGCACCTGCTCGACATTGCCGAGCGGCTGATTGATGCACATCTCGCATTGCTGCAGCGCCGCGACCTGAAAGAGCTCGCCCGCGCCGGCGCCTGTTCACAGGATGAAGCCCGCGCTGCCGTCGATTTGATTCGTACGCTCGACCCGCGCCCCGGCCAGCGATACAACCAGGGCGAAACGCGATTGATTGAACCGGATGTTGCCTTCGTCAAACGCGGCGACGTCTGGGTCGTGGTGTTGAATGATGACGACATGCCGTCGCTGCGACTCAGTCACAGCTATCGCCGACTGATGCGCAAAGGCGAGGCGGAAAAAGAAGTCCGCGAATATGTGAAGGAGCGTTAT
>CAIZGA010000014.1 GCA_903932385.1 uncultured Acidobacteriota bacterium | reverse complement strand
TGCAGTCCCAGGCCACTGCCAATCGGCGCGCCCAACGGCATTACTGCTGCCGCTCCGGCATCAATCAGCCGCTTGGCAAAAACAATGTCATCAGAGGTATACGGCAGAACTGTAAAGCCTTCCTTCACCAGCACTCGGGTCGCTTCAAGCGTCGCATGAACATCGGGGTACAACGTCTTCTGGTCGCCAATGACTTCAATCTTCACCCAGTCAGAGAGCCCAACTTCGCGCCCCAACCGCGCCGCGCGAATCGCTTCTTCCGCCGTGTAACAGCCTGCGGTATTCGGCAACAGAAAATATTTCTGCGGATCAATGTAATCCAGCAGCGACTCCTTGCTGCGGTCCAACTCCACTCGCCGCACCGCCACTGTCACCATTTCGGCACCGCTGGCCTCAATCGCCCGCTGCGTCTCCGGCCCGTCCTTGTACTTCCCGGTACCAACAATCAGGCGCGATTGAAACGCCCGCCCTGCGATCACTAAAGGTTCCATAGTCACCATTGTAATCCGCCAGAAGGCCGCAGCCAGTGGCCGTCGACACAGCCTTTGATAACTTCAAAGACGCTTACTTCAAATACGCGCGCACCAAATCAATCAGGTCTTCGGCCAGTTCCGGAGTCGCTTCACGCTTCTCGCCCATCAGATGCAGGCGGATGTGGTCCTCCATCACCTCACCCATCAGGCCGTTGATGCCGCCGCGCACCGCTGCCAGCAGCATCAACACATTCGCGCACTCATCCTCTTCGGTCAGCGTCCGCTCCACGGCATCCACCTGGCCGCGTATCCGCCGGATGCGTTGTAACAACTTCGTATTTTTTGCACTCGCCATAGCATTTCCCCCTCAGATTTCTCTTCGCAAATATACCCTATGGGGGTATACTATCTTTCGTATTCCAAGAATACTCTATTTCCCATGAAAGGAGGCCCTCGTCATGATGAAGAACTTGATGCCCCGCACAGCCGCGCCCCGTCTCCGCAGCAACCCGAACCTTCTGCTGCGCCGCTGGGTCAGCACCTATAACCAGCGCTGCCCACTGGCCTGCGTCTGGTTCGCCCTTGGCGATGTCATCGCTACAGACCTACCCGATGAACCTCCCTCTCTTCGGGCAGGGTTCTTGCTGAATGCCTTCATCAGCCCTGGCCATTTACCTCATGTTCATCTTGCCCATAGACACTCAAGTCAGCGGTTTCCGCCGGAGCAGCGCGGCAACCACAGGGCAGCCTGAACCAACCAGCCTTTTGCATTCCAAATCGCAAACCATTCGTAAAGGAACCGAATGCAGTTCAGTCTCCAACCTGTGCCCGCAAGCAAATCCCACCGCAGACTATCCGCTCTCGCCTTGCTCCTCGCCAGCATAACTCTGCTGTCGCCTCATAGCCTCCCGGCCCAGTCCCCCGCAGCTGCAGGCGACCCGCCAACTGCCGAAGCGGATCCTCAACTCACCATGTTTCCCCACTCCGACTCGACAACTTGGCTCATCTCCGGACAGATGAACACCATCGCTCAGGGACATGGCCGCTTTCATTCGCCGTACTACGGTGTCAACAGCCTGAAATCCATCTTCGAGATCAAGGAGTCGGAAGTCTCCACACTCTTCACCGGTTGGCAGCCGCACCACCACCTGCGCTACAACACAGACCTGCTTCTGGACGTGGAAAATGCCGGCGGCCGTGGAATCTCTGAAGCGCTCGGTCTCGCCGGCCAGACCAATCTCGACGTCGTCCGCAATCCCAATCTGAGCACGCTGCCGTATCTCTCTCGCTATGAAATTCACCAAACCATCGGCTTCACCGATTCCCTCACCGACTCCGAGAGATCACCATTTTCTCTGGCCACCAAAGTACCGGTCCGCCGCATTGAACTTCGCGCCGGCAAGATGAGCCTGCCCGATACTTTTGACTTCAACGAAATCGGCAGCGACAGCCATCTGCAATTCACCAACTGGACGCTCGACAACAATGGCGCATGGGATTACGCCGCAGATACTCGCGGATATACCGTCGGCGGCATCATTGAATATGACGACCGCATCTGGTCCATTCGCTACGGCATCGCCGCCATGCCCACCATTGCCAACGGCATTGATTTGGACTGGGCCTTCAGCCGCGCCAACGGCCAAAACTGGGAATTCGAACTGCGCCACAGCCTGATTGCCGGACACAAAGGCACCACGCGCGTGTTGAGCTACATGAACCACGCGCACATGGGCGACTACCGGCAGGCCGTGCAGCAGTACTTAAGCCATAACATCGCCACGCCGGACATTACTCAATCCGAACGCAACGGCGCCGTTAAATATGGGTTCGGCATCAATCAGGAACAGGAACTCAGCGCCAACTGGCGTGCCTTTGCCCGCTTCGGCT
This sequence comes from uncultured Acidobacteriota bacterium, assembly GCA_903932385.1. Lineage (GTDB taxonomy): Bacteria > Acidobacteriota > Terriglobia > Terriglobales > Acidobacteriaceae > CAIZGA01. The sequence goes on along the minus strand of CAIZGA010000014.1, from coordinate 309 downwards.
GGAATGAAGATCAGCACGAGTCCTTCGCCTATACCGAAGTTGGTCAGTCGGCTTCCGGCGGCGTGGACTACGCGATGTCGCGCTTCCATCGCCCAACCGATAAGTTCGGCGTCGCTTTCGTTTCCAACGCGATCAAGCGCGACCACCAGAACTATCTGCACTACGGCGGTCTCGGATTTCTGCTGGGCGACGGCGGCCTGACCTACGGACGCGAAAATATCGTGGAGAGCTATTACACCGTGCATGCATGGCGCGGCATCTACGGTGCGCTCGGAGTCAGCTACGTCGTCAACCCTGGCTACAATCGCG
>CAIZGA010000013.1 GCA_903932385.1 uncultured Acidobacteriota bacterium | reverse complement strand
TGACTGGAGTTCAGACGTGTGCTCTTCCGATCTGCGTTTACGGATTCGAAGCCGGCGCGCAATTTTATTTCACCAAACACGCGCGCGACCTCAGCCTGCCAGAGGCCGCTCTGCTGGCAGCGTTACCCAAGGGGCCGGAATCGTACTCGCCGATTAAATATCCTGAACGCGCTCTGCGTCGTCGCAATCTGGTCATCGACAACATGCTCAGCGACGGCGTTATCACTGCCGATGAAGCCGAAGCGGCCAAGTCCACCCCGCTGGGCCTGCACGTTGCGCCGCCGCCCAACACCGTCGCGCCGTGGTTTGTGGAGGAAGTGCGTCGCCAACTCGAACGCAAGTACGGCGCAGAAAAAGTCCATCAGGCCGGCCTGCGCGTATACACCACGCTCGATCTCGACCTGCAGGAAGCCGCCACACGCAGCGTGCAGCAGGGCCTGGCCACCTACGAACGCCGCCGCGGCTGGATCGGCAAGCTGCCCAATCTCTACGCGCAAGGTATGGATGCCGACGCTTTCCATCATCCCGACTGGGACGTGCCCATGCAGCCCGGCGGTTACGAACATGCCGTCATCACGCAGGTTTCTGCCACGCAGGCGCTGGTGCGCGTCGGCAACGCTGTCTTCCAAATTGCTCCTGAAGACTGGGCCTGGACCGGAGTCTCAGCCGCGGACCAAATGCTTCGTTCCGGGGATATTGTTTACATTCATCTGCCGCAGATGAGTGCCGCCTCGCTCGCCGCACTCGCCGACGCGGAACAGAACAACGGCGCGCCGCTGCCACACGCAGCACTCGAGCAGGACTCCGGCGCGGAAGCCTCGTTACTCGCGATGGATAATTCCACCGGCGATATTCTCGCCATGGTCGGCGGTCGCGACTTTCAGTTGTCGCAATTCAACCGCGCTACGCAGGCCATGCGCCAGACCGGCTCGTCGTTCAAGCCGTACGTCTACACCGCAGCGGTGGAGCAGGGCGTTCGCCCCGACGACTCCATTGCCGATACGCCGGCAACGTTCATGACCGCTTCCGGCCCTTACATCCCGCACAACTACGAAGGAAATTTTCTCGGCAACATTTCCGTCCTGCATGCCTTCGCGGAGTCGCGTAATATTCCAGCGCTGCGATTAGCGGAACGCGTCGGCATCAGCAAGGTGATTGACGTGGCGCACCGTTTCGGTCTGCGCGGCAACATTCAGCCGTATCTGCCGGTGGCGCTGGGCTCGGCTGAGGCAACGCTCTACGAACAGGTCGAGGCGTACAGCGTCTTCCCCAACGACGGCATCCGCATCACCCCGCGCCTGATTCGCAAAGTCACCACCGACGACGGCACCATGCTCGACGAAGCCGAACCCGCCGCCAGCGAAGCCATCAGCACGCAGACGGCGCGCACCATGATGGTGCTGCTGCAGGAAGTCACGCACTCCGGCACTGCAGCCGCAGCGGCGCAACTGCAGCATCCCATCGGCGGCAAGACTGGAACCACCAACGACTTTACCGATGCATGGTTTGTCGGTTTCTCGCCCAGCATCACCGCCGGCGTATGGGTTGGATATGATGATCGTCGCCAACTCGGCGACAACGAAACCGGCGCGCGTACCGCACTTCCGTTGTGGGTGGATTTTATGCGCACCGCCATCGCCGCGCATCCTGAAGAAGAATTTCTACGCGACACGCCGCGTATGCATGCCAACGTACAGCAGATGCTGGCGCATGGCGAGCAGCAAAATCCCGACACGCTGGCCGCCGTTGCCCGCGAAACTGAAATGCGTGAAGCAGTGGATGCGAATGATGCTGCATCTGCCGATGCTGCGCCGCCGCGCATGGTGCCAACCAATTCGCAGCGGCCTGTAACTGCCGCGCCGTTAGCGGCTCCCACTCATGCTATTGCGTATGACGTGCCACGCAATGCAGCAGGCGGAAATACCGTTCTGCCTGCGATACGTCCCGCGCAATCTGTTCCCGCAGCGCCTCCGGCGACGGCCAGCGCTTCTCCTCCCGCAGCCGCTTCAAAAAAGTAAGCGTCAGCGGTGTCTCCGGCTGCAACTCCAGCGGATGAAAATTCAGCAGATGCGATTCGACAGTGAATGAGTCGGCGCCGAAGGTGGGTCGATTGCCCACATTCGTCAC
>CAIZGA010000012.1 GCA_903932385.1 uncultured Acidobacteriota bacterium | reverse complement strand
CCGCCGGGTCAGTCACCGTCAGCCGAATATCTCCGGTATTCACCTGCGCGCGCGACGACGCAACGGCGCACACCGCCGCCGTCAGCAGAAGGAGAAGTTTTCCGTATCGCCGCATCTTCATCTATGGACGCTCCTGTCTCCGCTTTAGTTGCCGGTGAGCACGTACGGCATGGTCGGAGTGGAGGCGCCGCCCTGATCTTCCAGGCTCACCGCAAAGGTGCGCGCATTCACATCATGCTGCAGTTCCGGCAGAACCACATTGGCATTGCCATGGGTATCGGGAGTGAACGTACCGCAGGCAATCGGCTCGCGCCCGTCATTGGGCAGCAACCACAGTTCGTAGGTCTGGTGCGGCGGCAGCGGGTCTAAATTCATGCCGATGAACAACAACGACCCCGTCTCCGGCAGATAACTCACGCGTCCGGTCGGCCAGCTTCCGGCCACAGACTTTGTCAGCGTCGAACGCATCACGGTGTGGTCGGTCAGCAACTCGTAAACCATCTTGGCGCGGTCGGCATCAGCATTGGCCTGCTGCAAACGCGTCTTCACATCATTCACCTGCTGCTGCAAAACGCTGTGCTGTTGATACAAATACAAACTGGTGGCCGCGAATGCCACCGCCGCCAGCCAACCCAGCACCATACCCGTCACGCTGCGGCCGCGTCCGTTGCGGCGCGTCTCCGGTTCCAGCACACTGCCATAATTTCCTGCGGAGGCTTCGCCCAACGGCTCCGGCGCCACGGTCCTGCGTTCACGCGCAGCCTGCTTCGCAATCCGTTGCCGGGCCAGTGCCGGCGGCGAATGCATTTCTGCCGTCAGCGCCACCACGGCCAGATCGCCGGTAATGCGATCCAATTCGCGACGGCATTCACGGCAGTCGGAAAGATGTTCGCGCGCTTCGGCGTTTTCTGTAGGGTCCAGAAACTGCAACGCATACAACACCAGTTGTTCCCGATCAATGTGCTGACTCACGCTCATGCCTGCATCGCCTTTCGCAGGGTCAGCAGCGCCGCGCGCAGCCTGCCGCGTACTGTGGTCTCGCTGTCGCCGCTCATCTCGGCAATTTCCACGTGCGAGAGTCCGTCAAAAAATGCCATCTCCAGCGTCTTGCGTTGTTCGGCCGGCAGCGCGTAGATGACGCTTCGCGCTTTTTCCATCAGCATCGTCCGCTCGGCTTCCTGCGCCAGATCAAAATTCGAAGCCAGCAGAATATCTTCCAGCGTATGCAACGGCCGTTTGCGGCGCAGAGCGTCAATCGCGCGGTTGCGTGCCAGCACGGCCAGCCAACCGGCCAGCGGTCCGCGAATCGCCATGTAATTATCCGCATTGCGCCACACATCCATGAAGATGTCGCAGAGAACGTCTTCCGCCGCTGACGGGTCACGCATCACGCGCAGCGCCACCGAGTACAGCGTCTTGCCGTAGCGGTCATACAACTCGCCCAGCGACTCTTCCGCACCCATGCGCACGCGCTGCAGCAATGCATTGTCATCCAGCGCGGCCATCGCTCCATTGCTGCGCAGCTCCGGCTTCAACTGCATCCGGCCCGGTTCGCGTTCACGCACTATGCCCCGCTCGCGATAATCTGCGTCGTCGCGGTCATCCATCTCCGCACGCGACTCGGCTGCATCGCGGTCTTCATCGCGGCTGGGCAGAACGGCCGTCTCCGGCTTCCGTTCAGGGTCTGGTTGTTCCAAGGACAATATCGACATCGCGGCTTCCACAGCAATTCATTCGGCTGTACTGCTGAATCCTCATTCTACTGCACCGCGCCGATGTCATGGCTGCGTGTAATACCCAATTGGCGCGTGTACCGTCAGGCCCTTCTGGTCCACTTGAATCTGCAGCTTGTGGAAGTTGACGGCATCGACCACTGGCTTCAACCCGATGCGGTAGAAGTCACGAGTATCGGCATAACACTGCGCCATCATCGCGCCGACATCATTGCCCGTGTTCAGCACTTCCCCGCCGCTCTGCGCCGCCAGCACTTGCAGGCTCACGCTGGCAATCACTGCCTTGTCGGCCTGGGGAACGCCGCCCAGATAATTTTCATAACGCAGCGAATCCAGCGGCCCCTGTACCACTCCCGCCACGTTCACGCTGTAGAGTGTGATGTTCGCCAACCGCATCTCCGTCAGCAAATCCACCACATTTTTGAAGAGCTCTTTCTGCGTGGTATAGGCCAGCGCGAGATTGATCGCCGGTGACTCCATCAGCGGCCAGCCCGGCGAGAACCACACCAGCGCCTTGTATCCGTGGATATCGCGCAGCTGATCCAGAATGTTGTGCAAGCGAAGTAGCGAAAGTTTTACCCGATCGCCATCGCCGTTGCCACCGGCACTGCGTCCCTCGGTCCGCATGGTCAGCTGCACCTTCTCCAGCTTGTCGGCCAGTTCCATTCCATTCGTGCTGAACTTGCCATCGCCCAGCGCATCGGTGCTGGAGAGATAAATCACCGTCGTCGGCTGCTTCAACTTGCCTTCATCCGTGCGCAGATATTTCACCATCCTTGTGCGCGTCTGCTGCAGCGTCTCAAAATCCATGTTCACGCCGTCCAGCACCAGCACTACGCTCACCGGCGCATTCACCACTTCGCGAATGCTGATCGGCGTTACCGGCACGTGGTTGTCCTGAATGGAGAAGTTCACTGGCTGCAGCCCGGTCGCAGGCCCGCCGCCTTTGGCGTTCACCATGACGTTCACCCACATCGGCTTCTGCACTACGGCAGGCTGTTGCGCCAGTGCCGCTGTTGCCGTTAGAAGCACCAGACCTGTAAGTATCCACCGCGTAGATTTCATCTTTCGCTCCTGCTGTCAGTTGTCCGCTGAAAACTCGGCTAAGTATACCCCGCATATACTGCGACTGACGCAACCGGTAATAATAAGCACAGTGAACCCGCGCACAGAAAAACTTCGTTTGGATAAGCTCGTCGTCGACCGCGGCCTGGCCTCGACCCGCGAGCGAGCGCAGGCACTCATAGTCGCCGGCCGCATCCTCGTGAACGAACAGAAGCTCACCAAGTCCGGCACCTCGGTCGCCAACGATGCTGTCCTTCGTTTGCTGAGCACCGAACGCGACACACTGCGTTACGTCAGTCGCGGCGGCCTGAAGCTAGAAGGCGCTCTGACCCACTGGAATATTTCTGTCGCAGATCGTGTCTGTCTCGATGTCGGCGCCTCCACCGGCGGCTTTACCGACTGCATGCTGCAGCACGGCGCCGCATCCGTTCTCGCCATCGACACCGGCTACGGCCAGATTGCCCACACGCTGCGCACCGACCCGCGCGTCACACTTCGCGAACGTACCAACGCGCGACTGCTTGTCCCCGGCGATTTGCCCTCCGGCATCACTTTCCTTGCGATGGATGTCTCCTTCATCTCCGCCACGCTGGTGCTGCCTGCGGTCCTCGCCGCGTGGCGTTCTGCAGCAAAACCATCCGACTCGCTCGAAGCTGTTCTTCTCGTGAAGCCGCAGTTTGAAGTCGGCCGCGAAAACGTCGGCAAAGGCGGCATCGTTCGCGATGACGAAGCCCGCCAGAACGCGCTCGACCGCGTCCGCGACTGTGCCCGCATGCTCGGTGCCACTGACCTCGACTCCATCCCCTCGCCCATCACCGGCACTGAAGGCAATGTCGAATTTCTGCTGCACGCCCGCTTCTCCGCATAACGCGTTACCCTCGCGCCATGCATTCCCGGTACACTAATTCCGATGCGAAAGATTGCCAT
>CAIZGA010000011.1 GCA_903932385.1 uncultured Acidobacteriota bacterium | reverse complement strand
CGCTGATTGCTGCGATGCAGGTGAAGTGAGCTGAATAAATTCTCTACGATGTGGCGGAAGATTTGAAACTATACGGCGTTACGATTCGTCGGATGTACAGCCGAAATTTGGTTGAAGTTCTCCGTCAACTTACCTAACATCTGATTTGCATGTGAAGCCAGCGAGGGATAGATATGTCAATTGACCTAGTGACGAGTTCCGATCCAAGATTTGCCACTCTGAACAAGAGCCGCAACAACGGACGCTTTCCTGAAACCGGAGAATCGGTAGCGCAGATTGCGTTGTGTTCAACCGCAGACGATGTGGTGCAGGCCGTGGAGCAGGCGGTGAAGGCAGGCAAGCGACCCACCATCATGAGCGGTGGACACTGCTATGAAGGATTCGTGCTGAACAATCCTGGCGGCACATTGATTAATGTGAAGCCGATGAACGGAATCTCACAGGACCCGGTGACCAAGCGCTGGAAGATTGAAGCCGGTTCCACAGTGGGCGAAATGTATCTGGGCATGTACAACCAGGGCAAGGTGACCATCCCCGGCCCGTCTTGCACGACGGTTGGTTCCGGCGGACAAATCTCCGGTGGCGGCTATGGATTTTTGACGCGGCTGTACGGCATTGCCCCCGATTGGATTAGTGCGATTGATGTTGTGACGGTGGATGCGAAGGGCAACGCAATGCTGCGCCATGTGGACAAGAAACATGATCCCGACTTGCTGCGTGCGTTGCGTGGATCGGGCGGTGGAAGCTACGGCGTGGTGACGGCGTTTTATTCTGACAATCCGCCGCCGGCCCCGCAGCAAGTACTCAGCGGCCGCATCAGCTTCAACTGGTCGGAGATGACGGTGGAGCGTTTGCACCGCATCCTATTTCTCTACAGCAATTACTTTGATACACGTGGTCGCGATGAAGACACGTGGGGATTGTTCACCATCATGAACATGGGACCGGCCAACGCGTTGCGGGGGACGGGCCCGAATATCGGCATGTCGGTGATGTTTACCAATCCCGATGGCACCGTGAAGGACACCAAGGTGCTGGACGAATTTTTTGCGATGTTTGATGAGTGCAAGCCGGTGTCGGAAATTGCGCATCATCCCAATTCGCCGGGTGCCGAACATCTGCCGGACCCAGGCGGGCCGGGAGAGATTGTCTGCCTGGCAACGCACAACGTGATGCAGCGTACATGGATTGACTTCAGCGGAGCGAATCGCGTACCGGGTTCCTTCGGTGGCGGTGGTCAGCGTCCTGCAGGTGCAGCGGGTGCGGCACCGGGTGCAGGCGGTGGACAGGGCCAAGGCGGCCAGCGTCCTGCTGGAGCCGGTGGTGCGGCAGGAGCGCCGTCGAGGTTCAACCGCGGACCGCAACGGCAGAATTACAAGTCCGCATACATGCGCAGGCCGTACACGATGGAAGAGGCGCGCGTTTTCTTCAATCACCTGACGGACACGGACCCGCATGGCGGTTCCACCATAGCGATGGACTCCTTCGGCGGCGCGGCCAGCAAGAAAGAAATGCTGGAAGAGACCTCTGATGCGCATCGTTCTTCAATCATCAAGATGCAATTCAACCTGAGCTGGACGGATGCAGCGGAAGACCAGGCGCGCATTGACCACATGAACAAGTTCTATACGGACCTGTTTTCTGCGTCGTCTGACGGCAAGCATGCCGGCACGCCCTACTTCAATGACCGCACCGAGGGTTGCTATATCAACTACTGTGATGTGGGCATGTTGAAGTATGACTACTGGCCGCAGCTCTACTGGGGCAACGGCAAGTTGTACCCCTTCCTGCAGCATGTGAAGAAGAAGTACGATCCGAACAATATTTTCCATCACGCTATGTCTGTACGTGCATAGCGAAAATTAAAAATACAAATGCGGCAGCCGATTGGGTTGCCGCATTTTTTGTTTAAGTTTTTGATTTTATGATTCGCGCAGCAACTGCACCATGGCGTGAATGCGTGACTGCAGCGCGGTTGCATCTTCGGCAGATTTCATAACAGGCGGCGTGGCCAGCGAGGAATGAAAATGTGTGGCGCCGGAAATTCTTCGCACTGCCTGAGCGTTTTCCATACGCAGACCGCCACCGCAGGCAATGGCGATGCGTCCTGCAGATCGCGTGACCAGACGCGCCAGTGCATCTGCGCCAGTCAGTACGTCAGGCTTGCCGCCGGAAGTGAGGATGCGTTTGCAACCGGCAACGATGACATCTTCCAGCGCGTCATCTAGATTGGGCGCGGCGTCGAAGGCGCGATGGAAGGTGACCTCCATCGGCCCGGCTAGTGAAACCATGGTTTGCAGGCGGGCAACATCAATGCGATTGTCCGGCAACAGAATGCCGAGGACAACACCGGCCACTCCGGCTTCGCGGCAGAAATCAATTTCATCGCAGAGAGATTTGAATTCGTCGTCAGTGTAGACGTAACCCTGGTCGTGCGGCCGCAACAAAATATGTATCGGCAGACCGGATTGCTGTACGGATGGCACAGTCAATTCGTGCGCGGGCG
>CAIZGA010000010.1 GCA_903932385.1 uncultured Acidobacteriota bacterium | reverse complement strand
GGCGGCAGGCCTAGCGACGGAGCGCCTCTCTGGTCACGTGAAGCAGCGTATTCGCTGGGCGCGTGGCATGATTCAGATTCTTCGCGTGGACAACCCGCTTTTTGCCAGTGGCCTAAGACCGGCACAGCGGTTGTGCTACTTCAACGCGATGACACATTTCTTGTACGCGTTACCGCGTCTCATTTTCCTGACGGCACCGCTGATTTATCTGATTCTTGGTCATACGAATGTTCCGGGATACTGGGCTGCAATTCTTGCCTACGCTTTCCCACACCTTGTGCTTTCGCAGGTGACCAACTCGCGTATTCAGGGGCAACACCGTCACTCGTTCTGGAACGAAGTGTATGAGACGGTACTGGCGCCATACATTCTGTTGCCGACGATGCTGGCCATCATCAATCCGAAGCTGGGAAAATTCAATGTGACCGCCAAGGGCGGCGTGGTGAACAAGGAATTCTTTGACTCGCGCATCGCACAGCCATTCATGGTGATGCTGGCGTTGAATGCGCTGGGGCTGCTGATGGCAATTCCACGTTACTTCGGCATGCAGATTGGTCCATACAATCTTTCCGATGCTAACCACCCCGGAACCGTGGTGATGAATTCGCTATGGGTGGTCTTCAACATTACGATTCTTGGCGTGGCCACTGCCGTGGCGTGGGAATCGCAGCAACGCCGCCAGCATGTTCGCGTCATCACCGAAGTCCCTGTGCGTCTGGTGTGCCGTGATGGTCGCGAGTTTGAAGGCACAACGACGGATCTATCCAGCGGTGGCGCAGCCGTGATGCTGGCCGTGCCGGAGGAGTTCCCCAAGGGCGAGTCCATGAACATGGTCTTCCCAATGCGGATTGGCGATGCAGAACTGCCGGCAACCGTGATTGGAATTGTGGACGGCAGTGTGCGTCTGCAGTTTGACCCATTGACACTGCAGGAAGAAGAGAACCTGACGATGGTGCTTTACTCCCGCGCTGACACGTGGCTGGGATGGGGCGAGTCGCGCGAAGCGGACAGACCGCTGGTGAGCCTGATGCACATTCTGAAGCTGTCGGTTACTGGACTCTCGCATACGATAAGAGGATTGATGAATACCAAAAAACGCTCGAGCAGCCGCAAGCTGGCTCCCAGCATCGTTCCAATGATTCTGTTTGTGCTGGCTATCGGCGGCTTCCTTCTGGGTAGCGCAAACAGGGCGCAGGCAATGCAGAAGAGTGTCGCTGCCGCTCTGAATGCATCCGCTGCTGCGAATGTGCCGACAAACAATTCGCCTGTGCCTCCGGGAACTTTCCGCAACGTTTTCACGCTCGCCGATATAGGCACGCCAGACACGATTGAACTGCGCGGTGTCGACAGCCAGCACAGCGTTTATTTCTCGCTGCCGGAATCGGAAGTGGTGAAGTCGGCGACAATGCATATCCGCTACCACTTTTCTCCGGGACTGATTCCTGCGCTGAGCCATCTTAAAGTTTCCATCAACGGAACACTGTTTGCCACGCTGCCGGTGGTGACGAACGTCAACATCAACGGAACATTTACCCGCGAGGGAACCGGCACCATCCTGAACAATCAGAACGTGACCGTGATGCAGAACGGCAACAGCGCATTGTTGGAAGCCGACCTGCAGATTCCTGCTGACATGCTGGCACGCAGCAACGCCATTACATTTGAGTTTGTTGGCCACTACACACTGCAGTGTGAAGACCCAGCGTATTCCACGCTATGGTCACGCGTTGACAACACAACGCAAGTAACTCTGAGCGGTGATTTGTTGCCATTGCAAAATGAATTGAAGTTGCTGCCGCTCCCGTTCTATGACTCGGCAGTGCACTTGCATCCCGTAGTGCCCATCGTATTTCTCTCAGACCCATCCCCCAAGGCGTTGCAGGCCGCGGGCATTATTGCTTCATGGTTTGGAGTGTTGACGGATTACCACCCGGTACGTTTTCCGGTTTCGATTGGAACCATTCCTGCAGGTAATGTAGTCGTCATCAGCGAAAACAGCGCGCAATTGCCGGCGAGTCTGAGCATTAACAACGCCAGTGGACCCGTGGTGGCGATTCGCAATAATCCTTCAGACGCCTACAGCAAAGCGCTGGTGGTGACTGCCGATGATCCTGACAGCCTGGTGAAAGCTGCGCAGGCCGTCGCGAATTCGCAAAACTTTCTGCACGGAGACACCATGCAGATTACTTCTCTTACGCTGCCAACCGCGAGCAAGCCGGATGATGCGCCGCGGTGGATCAGCACGGAGAAACCGACGCAGCTGCGCGATATCACGCAACAGGAATCACTACAGGGTGACGGCTCGGTACCGATTGGCGTGTATATGCGCGTACCGCCCGACCTTTACTACGGTTCGCAGGACCGCAATCTTTCGTTCTATCTCGACTACCGTTACAACGGAATGCCGCTGGCGGATTCTTCATCGCTGCAGGTTTATTTCAACAACGGCTATGTAAGTTCCACACCGCTTCCACATACAACAACGCCGACATCGGTAATCAAAACCATTGTGCCGGTGCCGGTGGTGGACTTGCGCCCCTTCTCCAACTCCATCCTGATGAAGTTCTTTTTCCAGATTGCGAAGAAGAATGAATGTCAGGATACGGCGCCACTGAATCAGCAGGGAGCGATTCTTGGCGATTCCTATCTGGATCTGAAAAATATTCCACACTGGGGCCGTGATGCCGAATCTGGAATTGTTTGCCAACGCTGGTTTCCCATTCACGCGCATGGCAGATCTTTCACAGACGACTGTGGTGATGCCAGACAAACCCGCGAATGAAGAGATTGAACTGTACCTGACGATGATGGGACATTTTGGCGCGCAGACCGGCATGCCGGCGTTGCGGGTGAATGTTGCCAATGCCGATGCGTTGCATACGGGGGCTACACAGGACTTCCTGGTTCTGGGAACAGTGAATGATCAGCCGGGACTGGGCAAATTGAGTCCCTATCTGCCGGTAACTCTGGATACAAACGGTGTCCACGTGAAAGACACTCAGGGATTCTTCTCCGGCCAGGAGCATGCATGGTGGAAGGTTCGTCCCAGCGAACACATTACTTCCGGTGACCTGCAAACGGCAGGCAGTCTGCCGGACACTTTGATCGAAGGCATCGAGTCGCCGTATCTGAGCGGGCACTCGGTCGTCATCATCGCGGTGAAAGATACGACTACAGTGCCGCAGTTCCTCTCGGCGTTCCTGAAGTCATCGCAGTCAAGCGATATTGCCAACACGGTGAGCGTGCTGCATGGCAATCGTTTTGACAGCTTCCGT
>CAIZGA010000009.1 GCA_903932385.1 uncultured Acidobacteriota bacterium | reverse complement strand
TGCGGCAGGCGTTCGCGTCGGTGTAATCCACGGCGGCGTGGCGGATGAAGACCGCCGCGACATTCGCCAGCGCTTTGCACAAGCCAAGGAACAGCCCGACACGCTGGATGTGCTGCTATCCACTGAAGTCGGTAGCGAGGGCTTGGACTTCCAGTTCTGCGATGGCATGGTCAATTACGATCTTCCGTGGAATCCGATGCGCATCGAACAGCGCATCGGACGTATAGACCGTTACGGACAGAAAAGCGAAGTGGTGGTTATCAATAACCTCATCACCCCCGGCACGGTGGATGCCGACATTTATGAACGCTGCCTGCTTCGCATTGGCGTATTTCAGCAAGCACTGGGCGCAAGCGAAGAAATTCTCGGCCAGATCAGTAAAGAACTGCACGCCATTTCCGAGAGTTTTGAGCTGACTCCGCAACAGCGACAGGGTCGGTTGCAACAAATGGCGGACAACGAGCTACGCGAAATTCAAGAGCAGGAAGCGTTGGAAAGCCGCGCCACTGAACTGTTCGGTTTGAGTCTGCCCAACGATGACGACCTGAGCACCCCGACCAGCGGCTGGCTCACGCCGGAAGCATTGCATTCAGCAGTCAGCCTTTACCTTCGTGAGCGCTCCGGTAAAGGGCAGGAAGTTATTCTTGGCAATCACCCCCTCAAGACCCTGCGACTGGATACCGATGCTCGCACCCGCTTGCTGGAGGATTTTCAGAAACAGAAGGCAGGCAATCAGGAGGCGAGAGCTTGGGAACGCTGGCTCAAAGGGAATACGCCCCATCTGGAAATTACCTTCGATCAGGATTGCGCCAGCGAAAACCCCAAGGCAGTCCTACTGCATCCAGCACATCCGCTGCTGCGTCAGGCTGCCACCCACCTGCATCCTCGTCAGCCGGTATATGTCCAGTGCCAAGTGCAAACGACGGAACTGGCGGCGGGAAGGTATCCCTTTGCCCTTTACCAGTGGCACAAACAAGGCGTGCGCGCAGATTGCGAATTAATGGTGGTGGCAGAATCGCCGGAGATCGAAGCAAGGTTGTTTTCCTTGTTGCGCGATGCGCTTCCAACAGAGCAAAGCGAGTTGCCTGCACCGTCCGTATTCGACGCGCTCGAATCCCGTCACCATCAACGCTGGCGCGATGCGCTGGCTGATCACAAGGAAACCAACCAGCAGTTGGTGGATTACCGCCTGAACAGCCTGACCGCCAGCACCCAAGCGCGACTGCGGCAAGTAAACGAACAGTTGAGTAAGGCGACGGACGAAAAAATCCGCACCATGAAACAAGCGGAGCACGACCGTATCGGGTCTGACTGTGCTCGCCGCAAAGAAAAACTGGATGCAGACAAGGAAGCGGCAGATATTCGTGCCGAGGCGGTGGCGTTTGGGGTGATATTAGTCAAATAGGTGTAAAAATGGCTAGCGACTACCAAAGGATATCTCAATACAACGAAAAGCAACCTGGGGCAGATCGTGCATCCCGCATGTCGCAAGTGGCTATGTATGCAGATACGGCACATTTCGTCTATGAAATCTTACAGAATGCTGATGATGCAGGTGCTACAGAAATATTCTTTACTGTTAATG
>CAIZGA010000008.1 GCA_903932385.1 uncultured Acidobacteriota bacterium | reverse complement strand
TACATTGCCGATTTTGAAAGATGACGTCATCACTTTATTCCGAGTTTGATTCTACTGCACGCTGACCTGCTGGAAGCCGAGGCCGCTCAACAGCAGCGTGATGCTGGCGCAGGCATTTTTGTGCGCGGCATCCAGAATGCCGTCGTCGAGCGCGGCCTGGCGCAGTTGCTGCTCTGCATGCTGGCGCGTGGTTGTTTCCAAATCTTTGTCCGGCGAAGCCAGCCAGCCGGTAGTGCGTGAGTAGACTCGTGTGTGCGTGTTGTCGAGCGTGGCGGAAAAAATCTCTGGCGCGGGCAGCGTCATGCGGATGCTGCGGCCACCACCAGCCAGCGGCGTGATGACCACACTCTGCGGCGTCAGCTTGCTCAGATCCACACCGGCCACTGCCTGCCCGTGGACAATCATCAGCATCTTGTCGCCGAAGAGCATGTCCGGCAGGATGGGGTTGCTGCTGGAACCTTCCACCACAGTGTCAAGCGAGTAGTGCACCGACTCCAATCGGTCGAGCGCCTGAATTTTTTCGACGACCACCGGCACCGGCATCTCCACTGAGATGTTGCGGCCCAGCGCCATGCGCGCGATTCGATCTTCCCAACTGAGCGGCACGCCGTGGCGAAATACCGCGAGAACAATTGCGCCCACCAGCAACAGCGCGGCGACGGCGACAAGCAGAATTCCCCGAATTGCAGGCCGGTTCTCCATGCAGACACTGTATCTGAAAAGCTGGCGAAGTTTTTAGAGGCCGTGGCGGCGAAGAAATGCGAGCACAGCATCAGCGGTCTGATGCGGTTCTCGCTGTGCCAGCAGGTGCGGGCCGCGCAGTTGCACCAGATCGGTTTGCGGACGATGCGCGATGATTTCCGCACCGCAGCGTGCGCCGACAAGATTGTCGCCATCGGCCTGCAGATACATCATCGGCACCGTGACATCGCGCAATGCTGCACGCGCATCGCAGGCGAGAATGATGCGCAGTCGCTCTGCCATTACCGACGGAGCAACGCGACCCGTGGCAGAGCGAACAGCTTGCACCATCTGCAGCGGCGCGCCGGGGCCGGCGAGATAATGGCGGCAAATAATTTCTGTGGTGGGCATGCCGAAAAATAATCGCGCAAGAGCTCCAGGTACTCGACGTGCCCATTGGCCAACGGGACTGGTGACGAATCCCACGCAGAGGACAACCGCTGCCAAGCCGCGCGGTTGTGTGGCGGCAAACTGTACCGCCAGCGGCGTGGACATGGACTCCGCAAAAATTACGTAGGGTTCATCCGTGGGCGCGGCTTCGCGGACATAGTCCAGCAGCTGCGGGTAATCGAGAAAACGATCGGTGGGGTAGCGCACCACCTGCGGCTGCAGCACGGACGGCAGATGCGGCGTGAAAAATTGAAACAGATCGCCGGTGCCGTCCATGCCAGGCAGCAGAAGAAGATTCATCGTCGGCTACGCGTTCTGCTGCGTACGCTGCGTGGACTTGGTCTGCGTGGTGCTGGGCTGCTTGCGGTTCTTGTAGCTCGCAATGATGAAGTCGCGGAAGAGCGGATGCGGCTCCAGCGGCTTGGATTTAAATTCCGGATGGAACTGGCAGCCGAGGAAGAATGGATGCTCCGGAATCTCGACAATTTCCACGTAGGTTGCG
>CAIZGA010000007.1 GCA_903932385.1 uncultured Acidobacteriota bacterium | reverse complement strand
GCGTCGGGTCTGCCTGCGGAGTAATCTCCGGTTCCAGATGGAGGTCTTCAATCCTGGGAGTGTCGCTCAAGCAGGGGTCACCGTATATCGTGGTTCTGTGGCGCAGCTGGAGTCTTATCCGGCTGCGGAATTTCGTTGTCGCGGCTGGTGCGCACCCATGCGGCATTGGAGCGGGACATCAGCAACGTGGCCGGCAGGGCCGTAATCTTTGCAAGCAAATACATCGGTAAGCGCAGCAGGAGCCGCAAATCATCGGCTGGATGTTCGCCTGCAGAAATCGCAGTCAGAACATGCAGCAAAACAATCAGCAGTGAGGTTGCAGCTGTGATTCTAAGCCAAGCCAGCGGGAGCGCGAGCGCAATCAGCATCAGCAGAACCCCCTGAGCCAACGGCAGCGATGTGATGTAAAAAATAGGCCCCAGCATGCGCAGCCGGCCGCAGAAAACATCCTTGGCCAGCGATGGCATCCACTGCGCCGCCATGCGTGCGCGGCCGCCGTCCCAGCGGGATTTCTGCGAACGCGTGCCGGTGATTTCACCATTCAGCCGTGCGCCGTCCAAGTACTCCACCCGCACGCCGGCGCGCACCAGAGCGATGTGATATTCGAGGTCTTCGACCACCGAGTGGGCGTTGTATGCAATCCGTTGTAGCAGGCTGGCGCACAGAGCGAATCCGTTCCCGTAGATGCCACAGGAAAGGCCAAGCTGGGCGCGGCCGCGGGCGCGAATGGTATTGAATCCACGAAAAGCAAGTGCGGCAAGGCTCGAAATGGAGTGACCGGCAGCGTTGTAGTGCAAGGCTTCATACCGGCACTGCACGGCCTCCGCGCCGTGGGAGATGGCCAGCTGGATGCGCGAGAACAAATCGCGTTCGACGACAGTGTCGGCATCAATCACCACAAATGCAAACTTGTCTGCCTCCGCAGGTGATGGCGCGAGCCGCGTGAATCCAAAGAGCAGGGCATTGCCTTTGCCGGATAGCGATGGATTGGAAAGCTCGAGCACTTGCGCCCCGGCGGTCTTCGCGGCAGCAGCGGTTGCGTCGGTGCAGTTGTGTGCGATGACGCAGATGCGCACAGGGGCCAGAGCGGCGGCCGCAGCATCCAGCAGCGAGTGCACAGTGCGCGCGATGAGCTGCGCCTCATTATGCGCGGGGATGAGAACAATCAGCGATGGCGGCGGTAAGACCACAGGCTGCTGCAGAATGCGCGGCGTCGCATGAAAAACATCCACACGAATTGCGTAGACGATTGCAGCCAGCGTCAGCACGGCGAGTTCCACCACTAACGGGAAGATGAGCAGAAGCAACAGAACGCCAACAGCATTCAGCAGGTAAGTCATTATGCGTACACCTGCGCGAAGTGGGGATGAGGATCAAGACGGCGGCGGCCAATGGCCTGACTCCAACCGATGAGCAGGAAAAACATGGGTACGACCTGCGAACCCAGATACACCGTACCGATAGTCAGCAGCACGCCGGCGATATTGCCCAATAGACAGAAGGAAAATAATCGGTTCTCTTCATTGGGGAAACGCAGACCCACGTATGCCAGACGCACGATTGCATCGGTGGCGATGATGGCAAAGAGCGCGAGGCCGAGGAAGCCGCGAGTGACAAGAATCAGCAGATATTCATCGTCGATGGATGGCTGCAGTTTCACGCGCGGGTAATTGGATTCGCCCCAGCCCCACAGGCCGCCGCTCATGTAGATGGATTTGTAGTTGGTCCACAGCGCGGCGCGGTAGACAGCGTTGCGCTGGTCTTCATTCTGCGTGGTGGCAAAGTTGCCGGAAACGTAGTGGCGGAAGGCCGGGCCGACGATGCCGTAAAGAATGGCGAGTGCAAGCAGGAAGATCCAGAAAGCGCGGCGGATATTTTTTGCCATGCCGACTCGCGCACTGGCCCAGCCGAAGAGCGCGCCAATCCACGGGCCGCGGGAAAGTGTCATCAGGATTCCGGCAATCAGCGTGCCGGTCATCACGGCCGGTTTGTAAAGCCAGTCCACGGCAAAATGTTTGAATCGAGGTTCCCACTTTTTCGTGCGCAGCAGCCAGAGATTATTCACCAGGCCGATCTGGAACATCATGCCGGCAGAAATGGCGTGCGAGAACGGGCCCGCGGTGCGGCCAAATCCGTAGCGGAATTGCACGAACCACTCCAAACCCTGGCCGGGAAAGAAGGATCCCAGAAAACGGTGGTAGGGATTGGTCTTGGTGATGAATTCAAAAATATCAATCAGCGCGACGCAGCACAGCAGCACGTTGATGCGGCGCAGCACGGGGGTGCGCATGAAGTATTGCTCGATGAGCAGCTTGCCCATCAGGTAGGGAATGATGATGCTGGTCAAATCGCTGAAGAAGCCGAAGAGCGAGTTGCCTACGTTGGTGTGGCGCATCTCGGCCACCATGCCGCCGTAGCTGTAGAGGAATATCCACAAGTCGCAGCGGCTGAGGAAGTAAATCTGCCGATGGCGCAGGATAAAGAAAAGCAGAAACGGAATGGCTGCGGCCTGCGATGCGGAGACCGGAGGCAATCCGCCGACGCGCCAGACGAAATAGACAGGGAACAGCAGCAGCGCCGGCAGATAAATATTCAGCAGAGCCGCGCGAGTGGAGTATTGCCAGAGAACGATGAAGCTGATGATGCCGGGGATGAGAACGACTGCCGTCATGCCGGCACCGCCCGCGTACCGACGCACGCTGAAAAACCCATGGCTGCATTTGCTCGCGTGAGCAGGGATGCAGCCATCGGGTGAAATCCGGTCACAGACCGGGGAGAAATGGTTGCTGACGGGCCGATGAAGTTCTCGCTATGCCTGCGAGCGCAGAGCTTCGGAATGCATGAGCCGGTGAGCATGACTACCATGATACTTTTCGCGGCCGCCGATGGAAGGAAATCTTTCCACTACAGCGTCGGAACTCTTGGCGGTGCGCAGCAGGTGTCCCGCATTGGAAGGACGCAGAATCTGGGTCAATTGCGGGCTGAGGCCGGTAAGCCACAGGGTGCCTTCATTGCGATGGACAAGCGACGCCAACCGCATCAGGACGGCGATGGCATCAGGGCCGATGTAGTTGATGCGCGACATGTCAAAGAGAAGGTGGTGGCGCGGTTCGGGGTCAGCGTCCAGCATGTTGAAGATGCGCTGCATGTCGTCGGCAACCAGACCGCCTTCCAGGCGCAGCAGGGTCACATCGCCACAGTGGTTGATGCCGAGGCTGCGGAGCGGTTTGCGGCTGGCCTGCAGCAGGGTTCCAACAAATTGCTGCAGCAGCGGCTGAAAGAGACCGGCGAAGTCGCGTGCATAGCGGCCGGCCAAACGGCGCGGTTCCTGTGCAACGCGATAGGCCCATTCAAGGCCGATTTTCTGGATGGCTTTGGGTGCGCGGGATACCTTACCGGCAATCATTTCCAGCGTGCCGCCGATGCCGATGGCCACCTTGGCCTGAATCTTGTCGCGATGACGGGAAAGCCAGAGGTCTTGCTTGGGATTGCCAAAGGCAACCAGCAGAATGTCCGGCTTGG
>CAIZGA010000006.1 GCA_903932385.1 uncultured Acidobacteriota bacterium | reverse complement strand
TGTCGGCGCGGCCACCATCGCCCAGGTCAAGCTCTTCAACAACCACCCCACCGGCAAGGTCTTCAAGGAAGACCGTCTCCGCGCCCTGGCCGGCGACGGCGGCATCCAGGAGTGCGGCTTCGCCCAGAACTGCGTCGATACCTGCCCCAAGCAGATCCCCCTCACCAGCGCCATCTCCGACGTCAGCCGCGATGTCATCATCCAGAAGGCCAAGGATTTCCTGCGCGGCTAGCTGTCAGAGCTTCCTTCAAAGGGCGCGGCTTTAGCCCCCGAGGGGGCTTTGCCCAAAAAGTCGCTAAAACGGCCTTCTTGCCCAAAAAGTCAGGGATCAAAAACGTACAGGGAAGCGGATTGGCCGTGGCCTGTGGATTCAAATCGCCGCCGGTCCTAGGGAAACGCGTCGTCGACCCAGTCCTATTCATTGTGTGCGATTGATCGCAGGGCCACAAAATCGACGGGATGTCGAATAGCACCAATGTTTGCTATCGATAAGTGCCTCTCTTCGGTTGAGCGTGATCCTTGCGACTTGTCGGATCGCATAATTCGGATCTTGCATACACTCACCGCTGAATAGAAGCTGTTCATAAATCTCACTGGCGATGAGGGCACCACAATGAAAGCATGGGAAGGTAAAATGTCTGCGTCGAGACGACTCGGCATAGAGCCATTCAGGATAGCTGACTTCGAGATTCAATTGGGGGTTCTTCGCTGCAAACTCGCGAACCCGCTGAACAATCCAAGGGGCTCCGGCCTTGTTGAGTGAAAGCGGATTGCCGGAGTCCTCCGACGCTGAAGGCTCATTTCCGCAGCTTCCGCCACATTCCATGAGCGAGTAAATATGAAAACCACGTTGACACGCCCAACAGTAAGCAAACTCGAAAATCGCTATGCTTTGAACGGTGGTTTGGCGCCTGACTGAACAGAGACGAAAATGGCCGCTAAGGAGTGAAATGACCGCTTCTGTCAAACCCAATTGACGATCACCGATTCTTACGTCATCGGGAGCCTGTGCCGAACTTGGTTGCCAGAAATTGTAATTCTGCTTCCCCAACGGAAAAAGCGGGATGTCTGATTCCGGAGGACATTGAACCCCAAATGCCGATGGACCATAGAACCAGATTGCGTGGATCCCGGTTGATCGATACCGCTCGTGGCGACGGCTTAACTCTGCAAACGTGATCGTTGAGAGTTGAACTTCGAATGCAACTCGAACGGCAGCGCGGACGGCCATTACGTCAGCTCGCCAACATCCTCCTGGATCATTGGCCTCGATTTGTGGACTCCAGCCGGCTTTTGAAATGGCGTCAGCGATTTGATGCTTAAAATAGTCGTGCTCATCGCTCTCTGCGGCCGACGTGCAGTTTGTAGCGCCCTTCGCGTGAACGAAATGTTGAGTGCCGAGTTTGCTGATTCGCATGAAGCCGGCGCAGCGGCAATCAGGAAGCTCTATCTGAGGCTTGGAGCCACGAAGAGCTTCCCACTCGAGCCGGCCGAGTGCCATCGCCGAAACGCGTTGGCCGTTCAAAAACGCGGTGAGGGACATGCTCTATCTCATGCGGACACCAAAACACGTTCTACCCAGATAAAGAGCCTATTGAACTGTGTAAAGGATTATTGTAATGACACACCCTATATATGTCATTTCAGGTCGCAACTATCGTTGCCGGGTGCCCCAAGTCCCGATTCTGGGACCTGGGATCGACGAACCTCACCCCGCCGTGTACCGCAAATGCCTTGGAACAGGGCACGGCTTTACAGGCTTCGCAAAAACTCCTTTGGGACGGTAGGCCGGGGTTTCAACCCCGGCACAAACCCTGCAAAATTGAGGAGGCGTTTAGGCCCTGAGGCATGCTTTCCGGGCTTTCTGTAAGCGTCATTTTCTGGCCGCCTTGTTTTGGGGTTGTTCAGGGTTCAAGCTCGACTCGTGGTGGCTATGTGGCCACGGAGGGCTTGGATGGATGAAGGGATAGAGACAGGTGAAGGCGCTTCCGGGCACCGGCGGTACT
>CAIZGA010000005.1 GCA_903932385.1 uncultured Acidobacteriota bacterium | reverse complement strand
GGCGTGATGATGATCGCGGATATGGGTGAGCAGAGCATCGCCGCGTTCCCCTTGCAGGTCATAGTCCAGCAGAACCAGATCGATGGCTTCGGTATCGAGCAGGCTGATGGCCTCGCGAACGGATTTGCAATCGGAAACGATGTGCAGGGCCGGGTCAGACTCCAGCAAGCGGCGCAGGCCCTGACGAAATAGGGTGTGGTCGTCTACAAGAAGTATGCGAACAGGATCACTCACTGGATGCTCCTGAAGGGATGGCATGATCGGCGGATTCAAGTTCAAGACGGAAGTTGGCGCCATGAGTGCCACCTAAATAAACCAGATCTCCGCGGAGGGAGCGGGCAAATGCGCGGGAGAGATAGAGGCCGAGGCCGGTGGATTGTGCGTCGGCCTGGAAGGCGCGAAAGAGGCGGTCAGGATAGGCAACGCCCGGGCCGTTGTCGATGAACTCGACAAACACTTTGCTGTGTGCGGAGGTTGATTTTGTATCCAAATATGCAGTTATGGAAAAATGTGGCGAGGGCACCTGCTGCAGCGCGCGGATGCTGTTGCGCGTGAGATTGAGGCAGATGAGCATGAGTGCCTTGCGGTCCGCCCAGACCGGCGGCAGATTTTCTGCGATGGACCAGGTGGTCTCAATGCCTGCATCCTGCAGCGATGGCGTGGCGACGATGCGGTACTCCTCCAGCAGTGCGGCGAGATCGACGGATGTTGGGTCGCCGGGAGCGTGATGCAGTTCCATGGATGCCATGCTCTCGAGCGCGAGAACGAGATTGCCGAGAGCTTCAAAATCCTTGTCATCCTTGAGTTGAGGATTACGGCAAAGATTGCGATGCACAACGGCGATGGCTCCGCAGACATTGCGAATTTCATGGGCGACGGCACTGATGGCAATGCGAGAACTTTGTCCGGCCTGTTCCACGCTGGTCTCTTCACGGTCGCGGAGGTCTTCGGAAGCATCCATCACCATGGCGGCAAGGCGCGGTCCGCTGGCGGTGTAATAGGTGGAGAACCAAATTTCTGCGAAGAATGCTTCGCCGTTTTCACGCAGCGCACGGGCGTGCATCATGGTGCGGAAGGAAGAGCGTCCGGGACTGGCGACAGGAACATTCACAAGTGAAGGAAAGTAAGTATGTAGAGAGCGACCGTACAGCAAACCGTTGGGGAGCATCAGTTGGCGGTGTGCCGCGTCATTCGCCATCAACACATGACCTGTGGAATCGGTGATGAAGATTGCGACAGGACTGCTTTCCACCAGGAACTGCAATTGCTCTTCTGCTTCTTTACGCGCGGCAACCTGACGTTCAATTTCATCCAGATTTTGCTGAATGATTTGGCGGCTGCGTTGTGACTCATGAAAGAAGAGGCCGGTGCAGAAAAATGCTATGAAGTAGAGGGCGTCACGCGGTGCGCCGATGCGCAGCGACCAGCTGAAGGGATCAAAAAGTTCTGCGAAGGTGGTGCACAGCAGGGCGAGTGCAACAATCTGCCAGCGCGAGAGTCGCATGCCGGCCAGCAGCATGGGAAAAAGATAGAGGAAGGCGAGAAGAACTTCACTATGCGTCCACCAATCCAACATCGCGATGACGGCGATCATCAGCAGGACGAAGAGCAGCGTCTGTGTGCGATTCCGCGCGATGGAGTTGTTGACAGCCATAGTGTTCTACATTGTAGACGGATTGGAAATGATCGACAGAAATTGGCGGATTTATAAGATTTGTATTTGGAAACAATATGTAATTTAGAAAAACATCATAATTCTGACCGAAAGATAGTCAGAATCGCATACATCAGTAATATTCTGGCCGTAGACTTAGACGTAGAGATTTCAGGGTCCGCGATGACGAAGTGTAGCAATAAAGAAAATGCACAGTTTGAACGCATGAGCATCCTTGAGCAAAGCAGCAAGTCTGAAACGTCCCAACGCACGATGCCATCAGACATGAAGAGTCCTTTGAGAAAAATGAGCCGGTTTCCATATGCGGCAGCGGTACTGTGTGTGGCCGCGGCGATGAGTTCGTGCGCCGTGCAGGGGCAGCAGAGCGCGAGTGCGACGGCGAGCATCAACTCCACCACGGTGTTGACGTGGGACCAGGTGCGGACACAGTTTGAAGCGCAGAACCCGACGCTGAAGGCAGATGCCATCAATGTGCAGGAGATGAAAGCGGAAGAGATTACGGCGTATCTGCGGCCGAACCCGACCTTTGGCGTGACGGCAGATGGAACTCAGATTGCGCCGAACCATGAGTGGCGTCCGCTTTCCGGAACCAGCGTGCAGCCGAGCATCAGTTACCTGCATGAGCGCGACCACAAACGCGAACTGCGGTTGGAGAGCGCGAAGCAGGGGACAGAGATTGCCGCGGACCAGCATGCGGATCTGGAG
>CAIZGA010000004.1 GCA_903932385.1 uncultured Acidobacteriota bacterium | reverse complement strand
CTGAGTTTGGCACCGGCGCGGTGAAAGTTACTCCGGCGCATGACCCGAATGATTTTGCCATCGGCCAGCGGCACTCGCTGGAAGCGATCAACATTATGGATGATACGGCGCATATCGCACTGCCGGGTTCGCCGTATGACGGGCTGAGCCGTGCCGCCGCGCGCGAAAAAATTCTTGCCGACCTGGAAGCGCTGGGATTGTTTGTGGCCGCGAAGGACCACACCAACTCCATTGGCCGCTGCGACCGCTGCAAGACGATTGTTGAGCCGCGGCTTTCCAAGCAGTGGTTCATCAAGATTCAACCGCTGGCAGACAAAGCCATCGCCGCGGTGGAGACGGGTGCGATTCGTTTTACTCCCGAGCAATACGCGAAGACATATTTTGAGTGGATGCGGAATATTCACGACTGGTGCATCTCGCGGCAGTTGTGGTGGGGCCATCGCATACCGGCATGGCATTGCGCCGATTGCAGCGGCATCACCGTGGCGCGCGAGACGCCAGCGAAATGTTCGCAATGCGGCAGTGAAAAAATCACGCAGGAAACCGACGTGCTCGACACGTGGTTCAGCTCCGGCCTGCTTCCCTTCACGGTTTTCGGTTGGCCTACTGCAGACGGCAAAGCCAATGCCGACATGGCGGCCTTCTATCCCACGTCGCTGCTGGTGACCGGCTTCGACATTCTTTTCTTCTGGGTGGCACGCATGATTATGCTGGGCTGCCATTTCATGCTTGACGTACCCATGCCCGATGGCAGCAAGCGCGAGTTGAAGGACGCTGTACCATTTCGCGATGTCTACATCCATGCGTTGGTGCGTGATGCAGACCGGCAGAAGATGTCGAAGACCAAGGGCAACGTGATTGACCCGATTGAAATTGTGAAGCAGTACGGCACCGACGCTGTGCGCTTCACGCTGGCCAGCATGGCTTCTCCGGGTACAGATATTGCATTCAGTGAGGCCCGCACCGAAGGCTACCGTGCCTTTGCCAATAAAATCTGGAACGCTGCGCGCTTCATCTTCATGAACATGGAACGCGCGCGCGAAGCCGGCATCACAGTGGACCTGGGCAAGCTGAGTGCGGCATTGCATCCGGAACACGCGCCGTTAGAAGCGCGATGGATTACTGCGCGGCTGGCAGAGGCAGCAACGCAGGTAAACAAGTCGCTGGATGAATATCGCTACGACGAAGCGGCCAACTTCATCTACCAGTTTTTCTGGGGCGACCTGTGCGACTGGTACCTGGAAGTGGTGAAGCTGCGTCTGAATTTTGACGACGCGGCGCAGAAGGCCGAAACCGAAGCCGCATTGACGACATTGGTGGCAGTGTTTGAGTCGGCATTGCGTTTGCTATCGCCGATCATGCCATTCATCACCGAAGAGATTTGGTATGCGCTGTACGAAGGCAAGCCGCCGGTGAAGTCCATTGCGTTGACACGGTATCCGCAGGCCGCTGATTTTTCTGCAGATGCAGAATCTGTTACAGAAATGAGTAAATTGCAAGAACTCATTGTCGGGATACGCGCTGCACGAAAAGCGCGGAATATCCCCGACAAAGAATCTGTGTTGTTTGAAATTTATGCTGCAAAACCTGAAATTCAATTACTCGAATCTAACCAAAGCTTTGTTAAACGACTTGCACGCGTAAGTGATTTCAATTTTTCGAATGAGAGAATCACAACCACTGGTGTCCATTCAACAGGCCATTATGACTTTACGGATTTGTACGACAAGAAAATTGACGTGCCTGTGGAGCGCGAGCGCCTGACCAAAGAGTTGGCCAAGTTTGAAAAAGGACTGGCAGCGGCAGAAAAGCAATTGGGCAACGAGGCCTTTCTGGCCAAGGCGCCCGATGCCGTTGTGGCCGGACTGAAGAAGCAGCAATCGGAAACACAGTTGATGTATGACAAAACCCGGGCCGCACTAGAGGCCCTGCCGAAATAACCATGGGTTCCTGATGGGGTACGCCAGCCGCTGATTTTGAGTGACAGCGCAGTGTGCATTTCGGCAAGATGAAGTGATGTTTACCCGCAGCGGCCATGCCGTGCACGGGCCTGTACGAAGGGGAGAACCGCAGGATGGACTGGAGCAGCCGCCGAATCCACACGATCCTTGAAGCGTCCTTGCTGGAGGACCGCGCAACCAGCGACGCCACCACGGCGCTGACGATTGATCCGGCCCTGCGCGCTTCTGCCACCGTGCTGGCCAAGGAGGATTGCGTAATCAGCGGCCTCGGCTGCATCGCACAGTACCTGCAGACCTTTGCGCAGTTGGAGGGCTATAGCAGCCCGCATATGGCGCCGCGATTTGATGTGATTCATCACCCGGAAATTTTTGATGGCGTACGCGTCAAACGCGGCCAGTCCATCGCCGTCATCCGTCATAATGCCCGCGCGATTCTGGCCTGCGAGCGCGTCATCCTGAACATGATGCAACGCATGAGCGGTGTGGCCACGTTGACGCAGCAATATGTAAAAGCTGTGGCCGGCACCGGTGCGAAGATTCTCGACACGCGCAAGACAATTCCCGGCCTGCGTGTGTTGGACAAGTACGCGGTAACCTGCGGCGGCGGCATGAACCACCGTCTCGATTTATCCGACGGCATCCTGATTAAAAACAACCACATCTCATTGGGCGGCGGATTGAAGACCGTGCTGGAAAAAGCGTTGGCGCGCCGCAAACCCGGCCAAGTGGTGCAGGTCGAGGTGCGCACGTTTGATGAGCTGACCGAAGCATTGCGGGGCGGGGCGGAATCCATCCTGCTCGATAATCTTTCTGTTGCGGACACCAAACGCGCCGTGAAGCAGGTGCGTTCGCACTCGGCCGGCATACCGATAGAGGCCTCCGGCGGCATGCGGCTCGACACCGTGCGCGAATATGCGATGGCCGGCGTGGACTATATTTCAGTCGGCGCGTTGACGCATTCGGCCACCGCTGTGGACATGAGCATGCGCATTACTGCGGACATTTACTAACCGCATGTCGGCTGAATCCTACGACATCGCTGCACTCCATACCGAACTTGCCGGAAGCCTTCATGCCGGCAATCTGCATTACTTCGCCAAAACCGACTCCACCAATTCACTGGCGATTGCCGCAGCACAGGCAGGCGCGCCTACGGGCAGCGTATTTATTGCCGACATGCAAACAGCCGGTCGCGGTCGCGG
>CAIZGA010000003.1 GCA_903932385.1 uncultured Acidobacteriota bacterium | reverse complement strand
TCTTAGAGACTCTGGTTCCTGTGTGGATTTTTATTTGGGCGAACTTACTTCACGGACTGCTGCTGGGCCTCGCCAGACAGGTCCACGCGGTCCTCTCCCATCACCGAGTCGGTTTCGCCATCCAGAAATGCGTGGTAACGCGCAGCCAGCGGCTTTGCCTTCGCCGCATACGGCCGCTCTTCATTCATATTGCCGAGAATCGCACTGACGGAAATTGTTCCCATGTCGATGGCCCTCGCAGCCCACTTCGTACCGATGATGAAGTATATCGGCACTATGGGCCGCGACTTTAGCCGCGTCAACCGGGGGGTATCCGCCTATGCAACCTCGAACCGGTCACCGCGCTTTGGCACTTCCACCGGCAATTTGTACTCAGCCTCAATCTTGCCCTTCAGCACCATCTGTGCCTCCGGCTCGCCGTGTACCAGGAAGACTTTCTTCAGCCCACCGCGCACCACCGGCTCCATCCACGTCAGCAATTCCTGCTGGTCGGCGTGGCCGCTCAACTCGCCCAGCGAATCCACTTCCGCACGCAGCGTTACCGGCTCGCCAAAGATGTTCACCTCCGGTAGATGTTGTTGCAGCTTCGCACCCAGCGTGTTCTGCGCTGCGTAGCCGGTCAGCAGCACCAGATTGCGCGGATCTTCAATACTGTTCTTCAGGTGATGCAGTACGCGTCCCGCTTCGCACATGCCACTGGCAGAAATCACAATGAACGGCATCCGCATCCCGTTCAGTCCCTTGCTTTCATCCACTGTGCGAATGTACCGCAGCCGTTGCCAGCCAAAGGGATCTTCTTTTTCCGCCGTAAATTTCAGCGTCTCCTCGTCCCACTCCTCAGTGTGTTTGCGGAAGATGTCGGTCACGTTCACCGCCAACGGGCTATCCACAAAAATCGGCAGCGGCTGGATTTTTTTCTCATCAATCAACTCATGCAGCAGCATCACCACCTGCTGCGTGCGCCCCACGGCAAAGGCCGGCATCACGATGTGCCCCCCGCGAGCCGCCGTCTTGTTCACCAAATCGGCCAGCTTCTCCTTCACCGGGCCAATCGGCTGGTGCAGTCGGTCGCCGTAAGTGCTTTCCATGATGAGGTAATCCGCTGCCGGGGCCGCATCGGGGTCCTTGATAATCGGCAGGTTGTTGCGACCCACATCGCCGGAAAACAGCAGCCGCGTGGTCTGCCCTTTTTCCTTCGCTTCCAGATACACAATCGTCGAACCCAGCATGTGGCCCGCGTTGTAATGCGTCACCGTGAACCCGTCGTCCTTCGTCGAGCTGCCCGGCGCATATGGCGTGTGCAGTGCAATCTCCTTGAATTGCGGCATCAGCGCCGCTGCATCGTCCTGCGTGTAGAGCGGTGGTATCGGCTCGCAACTCGCGCCAATGCCGATGTCTTTGCGGCGGCAGTTGCGCTTGGTCATCCACTCCGCGTCACTCTCCTGCAAAAACGCAGAGTCCTTCAGCATCGGCCCGCACAGGTCAATCGTCGCCGAGGTCGCGTAGACCGGCCCCTTGTATCCCTGCTGATGCAGCAGCGGCAGCGTTCCGCTGTGGTCAATGTGCGCGTGCGAGAGCACCACCGCATCCAACTGGCCCATGGTTTCAGGAGTAAATACCAAGTGC
>CAIZGA010000002.1 GCA_903932385.1 uncultured Acidobacteriota bacterium | reverse complement strand
GCATCGCCGCCGGCCTGCCGCCGCAGATGCAATAAACATTTCTTTCGGGAAAATTTCTAGCGAATTACAGCGTTGAAGCCGTCAGCCAGCAATCGCTTCTGAATCACAATCGCATCCTGACGATTATTGAACGGCCCCACCTGCACGTGGATTAAATTGTCATTGCTGTTCAACTCGCTCACTGCCGCAAAGCCCCGCTTTCGCAATGCGGAGAGCAATACATCCGCATCCTCCGGCACCGAGACCGTCGCCACCTGCACAATCGCCGGGCCTTCCGCCTGCACCGGCTGCGTCGCTGACGTCGCCGCCAACACTGGTGCCGGCGCGGGGACCACTGCCACAGTCGGTGTAGTTGCATGGCTGGTCTTTACCGGCACGGGATTCGCAGTCGCTTCCACCGCTGGCAACACAGCCTCGCTGGCAATCGCATCCGCCTTGCGCTTCTCTGCCTCTGCGGCAAGCGTGGCCGGGTCGGCGCCCTTTGGATTTCCATTCGCATCGTAGCCGGAAATGTTCTGTACCGCCGGGCTGCCTGGTGCCGGCTTGAAGTTGCTGAAGTCAGTGCTCACGCTGATGCCGGCGGAGCTGTCGCCATTCTGCGCGGCGCTGCGGCCCACGTTGTATCCGAAGAGAAAAAATCCGCCGCAGAGTACCGCCAGCACCAGCAGCAGTATCAGTATGCCGCTCATGCCCAGAGAAATTTCCCGGCTGGCTTTGCGGCCGGCTTCTACATCATCATCACTGTATTTTTCTTGCGGAGTGCGTCCGTTGCGCAGGCCCTCGCCCGGCTGCAGGCCGTCATCAAATCTGGCGCGGCCGTCATCGAATTTCGCGCGGCCGCTCATATTTTTCCCTGGCTGTCGCATGGCACATCTCTCGACTCTGCCATAGCTTTCATCGTGTCGGCTCGCCTCGTCCATTCCACTTTCGTGCAACGTACTTTCGTCATGCCGTCACGATGAAGCCCGTGCTTCCATTCTTGGCCGTGCAACTGAAGCCTAGAAGTGGAAGTAGAAACCGAATACCGGTTCCAGCGCATAGGTGTGCGCGTTGGTCGTTAGGTAGTTCTGGCCGTAGTCCGGCGGTTTGAAGAAGACGCCGCGCACCTGTACGCGAATGCCGATGTTCTTGGTGAAGACGGGATCATCAAAACCAATGCTGGCATACTCGGTGGCACGGTACTGCTCGTTCAACCCTTCGCCGCCATGCGGAGTCGGCTTGAATTTCGTGGTGCCGAATCCAACCGACGCAAAGCTCTTGATCTTGCCGAAGGTCGGTCCGTGGTACACATAGCCGCCGCTGTATTCAGAGACACGCGACTGCACTGTAAACGGGTTCGCCGTCTGCGCCAACGCGGGCGTCAGCGTGTAGCCGTCGGTCACTTCTGTCATCTTGAAGTTGAACTCGTAGCCAAGCAGCTTCGACACTGTGTAGTGGAATGTGGCAATGCCGCCGGTCGAGGTGCTGCCGGTCTGCGAAATCGCATAGTTGACGCCGCTGCTCACCGGGGTATGTCCGTCGGTGCTCTTGCGGACTTCGGCAATGCCGCCCACCGTGAAATCCATGCGGCTCAACTGTTTTTCCAGCGCCTGTGCCTGCGCCGTCGGTGTGTGCATCAGGGGAAGCAGGGCAAGGGCAGCGGTTGCCGCAGCAAGGGTGGCCTGGCGTGCAGCGCGCATCCAGCGGGCAGGGATTTGGACCAAATTCGTGCGGTAGCGCAAATGTAGCTCCTAACTCATGTCTGGGTTACTGGCCCAGAAGTTGTCGTTTCTGGCAGATACTAGTTTACTCTGTCGGCTTCTCCCATGACGAGCCGTCGGGACGAAGTTTTGCCACCCGCGCCCGCCACGCCACATGCAGCAATTCCATTGTCAGCATGCCGGTCAACACCACGGCAAAAATTCCTACCGCATGGGGATGGAATCCGCCGCCGCCTACCGCCAGCGCATAGCCGCCCAGTGTCATCGCCAGCACGCCCGCGCCGCCATACACATACACGCCCGGCCGGCAGAACTCCACGCACAGCAGCAGCCAACCACCGCACACCAGCAACAGTGCCGCATCCGGCTGCATCGCATGTTGCAGAATTGTATCGGGCAGGGAAGTGGAGTTTGTTGCCGTCACCGGCTGCAGCGCCGCAGCCGTCAGCATCGCCAATCCGCAGAGGCCGGCAATCAGCCGCAGGTGCCTATCGAGCGAAATCATTGCACGTGTTTGCCGCGCGTCTCCAGCGCCTGCGCCATACCCAGCACCGCCGCGTTTCTCGGCTCCAGTTGCAACGCCTGTTGAATCTCCGACGCGCACGCATTCAAATCATTCGCCGCCAGGTCCAGCCGCGCCAGCACCAGCAACGCATTCACATTCGGACGAAGTGCCAGCGAGGCCGTCGCTTCATTGCGCGCCTCCTGCTGGCTGCCGTTCTGCGCACGCACCGCCGCCATGCCGGCAT
>CAIZGA010000001.1 GCA_903932385.1 uncultured Acidobacteriota bacterium | reverse complement strand
CGTGTCGTACTCCACCAGCGCTTCATCGGTCAGCGCAAAATGATGCGGCGCCACTTCGCAGGTCACGTGCAAACCGTGTTCGCGTCCGCGCTTCACCGCCGCTAACGCCCGCGCGGTGGAGATGTGCGCCACGTGCAGATGCGGCATCTCTCCCGTGCTCTGCCGAATCTCTTCCAGCAGCCGAATATCGCGCTCTACAATTCCCGCCTCGGCTTCCACCGTCATGCCACGCAGACCCAGCCGGAACGCCATCGCTCCCGCGTTCATGCTGCAACCGCCGGTCAGTCGCGTGTCTTCCGCGTGTTGGATCACCGGCAGCCCCGCGCGCACCGCCGCCAGCAAGGCAGACATCATGATGGCATCGCCCAGAATCGGTTTGCCGTCGTCAGAAACGCCCTTCGCTCCCGCATCGCGCAACGCGTTGTAATCGGTCAGCGTCTCGCCCATGCTGCCCACCGTCGCCGCGGCAATCGGATGCACCCGCACCGCGCCCTCGCGTTCCGGCGCCTGCATCCACGCCGTCCAGTGCGGCGTGTCATTCACCGGAGTCGTGTTCGGCATGCAACACACCGTTGCGTATCCGCCGGCCGCCGCCGCCCGCGTTCCGGTGGCAATCGTCTCTTTGTATTCCTGGCCCGGCTCGCGCAAATGTACGTGGATATCCACCAGCCCGGGCGCCACCGTCAGTTCGCTCGCGTCCACCACTTCCGGCTGCTCGTGTTCCATCACGGCGTCCAACACGCCCGGCAACTCCACCGCAGCCACCAGCCCGTCCCGCAGCAATACATCGCGTTCCGCTTCCACGCCGCTCGAGGGGTCCACCACCATACCGCCGCGAATCAGCACCGCCTTCACCGACTCGCTCATTTGCGTTCTCCCTTGCCTTTTTTCTCTACCGGCTTGCTATCGTCGTCTTTCTTTTTCTTCTTGCCGACTTTTTTTCCGCCCAGCGCACGCGCCAACGCGGCCATGCGAATCGCCACGCCGTTGTGCACCTGTTCTTCAATCGCAGACTGCGGTCCATCGGCCACTTCCGCCGTCAACTCCAGCCCGCGGATAATCGGCCCCGGATGCAGCACCAATGCCTTCGGCGCATATTTCTTCAGCCGCTCTTCATCCGGTTGGTATCCCGCAATGTAATCCGCCAGGTCCAACTCCAACCCGGCCAACCGTTCTTTTTGGATGCGCAGCATCATCACCACATCCGACTGCTGCAGCGTGGCGATAAAGTCCCGCTCCACACTCACACCCGGCCCAATCTCCTCGGCAGCATCCGGCAGCAGCGGCACCGGCCCGCACAGCACCACGCGCGCACCCAGCTTCGGCAGCAACAACGCATTCGACCGCGCCACACGGCTGTGCAGAATATCCCCCACAATCGCAATCGTCTTTCCCGCCAGCGTCCGCGAATCCACCTGACCCGCCGCACCCAACTCGCCGCCCAGCCCGTGCGAAAGCATCGTCCGCAAATCCAGCAGCGATTGCGTAGGATGTTCGTGCCAGCCATCACCGGCATTCAGCACCGGCAACCCGGTAAACCGCGCCAGCATCTCCGCCGCGCCCGACGATGGATGCCGCAGGATGATGCATTCCGCACCCAGCGCCCGCAGCGTCAAACCCGTATCTTTCAGCGACTCGCCTTTTTCAATGCTCGATGATTTGTCGCTCACCAGCGTCGTGGTCGCGCCCAACTGTTTCGCTGCCAATTCAAAACTGGTTCGTGTCCGCGTGCTGGACTCATAAAACAGCAGTGCCGCGCGGCGGCCTTCCAGCACCTTGGCGCGCTTCTTGAAGCCCATCGATTCCAGTTCATTCGCCAGCGACAGAATGCGCGACACCTCCGCCACATCCAGTTGCGCGGCAGAAATCAGGCATCCTTCATGGATGCCTGTTGTCGCCCGGTTCGTCGTTGCCACTCTCTCTGTCATCGTCTTTACCGCAATCGTCAGTCCACCCGCTCCACCAGCAACACCTGTTCGGAGCCGTCAATTTCATCCAGTTTCACTTCAATAATTTCGCGGTCCGTGGTCTGCACCTTGCGTCCCACAAAGGTCGCTTCAATCGGCAGCTCGCGCCAGCCGCGGTCAATCAGCACCAGCAGTTGCACACTCTTCGGCCGACCGTGGTCAAACAACGCATCCATCGCAGAGCGAATCGTTCTTCCCGTGTAGAGAACATCGTCCACCAGCACAATGTCGCGTCCGGCAATGTCAAAACCAATCGCGCCCGGCACCACCACCGGCCTCACATCGCGCGTCGTCAAATCATCGCGGTAGAAGCTGATGTCCAGCACGCCGGTATCCACCGTGCGTTTTTCAATTTTGCTGATCTGCGATCCCAGCCGCTGCGCCAGCGGTACGCCGCGCCGCTTGATGCCCACCAAGCCAAGATTGGCGCTGCCATTGCTGCGCTCCACAATCTCATACGCCATGCGCACCAACGTCCGCTCAATCTCCGACGCTGACATCAACCGGCCTTTTTCTCTCAGTACCGGCTTGGCCTTCTCCGCCTTTTCGCTCATCTCTTTCCTCGGCATGCAATTTTCGTTTTGCTGATGATACGGCGGCGCATCGCGCTCGGCAACATCATCCGTCACACAGGATTCTGCCGGCGCAGCATCAGCCGACCGCCAATCGCCCCGGTCACCACGCAGTAGGCCACCAGTAGTACCGTCAGCATGGCCACGCCAAACAACACTGTCGTTGCCATCCCTGCCGGCGTCAGCATGTAATTCCAGGTTTGTTGCAACGCCGCCATCTGCTGCGGATCACTCACTCCGGCGGCTTTGTACTGTTGCAGTGTCTCAGCAAATCTCGCATTTACCGCCGCCTTCATCGCATTGGTAATGTCATCGCCATGCCTCAGCACATACCGCTCCAGCATGAAGCTCACCGCAGAAAGCGTCACTATCACCGAAGAGAGAAACAGCCCCACTACCGTGCCAATCCTCGCGCCCACGCCGGCCGTTATCAACGCCTTCGGTGCCTTGCGGTGATACAACCCCACCGCCAGCAACGCCGCGGCAACCAGCCACAGCATCGCCACTGTTGAGGTCAGCGGCACCAGGTTCGCCAGCACTATCAACACGCCGCCAGCCAACGCCACCTGCAGCGCCGCCGGTGCCGCCAAGTGCCAGTCAATTCCATTGTTCTGCCCGTTCGGCGACGAACGCCGCCGCACTCCGGCATTAATCTCCGCCGCTTCCATCGCAGAGGAGAGAGGTTGCGCGTAACTGTTCATGGTCAATTGCGGGGCGCCGCAGTGCGGGCAATACGGCATCGCCTCTACCAGCGTCCCACTGCAGCGATGGCATGTCTGTTCCATTGTCCTGAAGCTATATCACCGCACCACATGCCTGCAAGCCTTTCTCATCGACTGCGGCAATCTATCGCGGATTTAGAAATGCAGCCGCACCGCCAGCTCAATCTGCCGCTCCGCATATCGCCCCGTGGCCGAGGCAATGTACTGCCCAAACGGCGTGCTCGTCTGCGTCGAATCCTGAAAAACCAGCGGCACTTGCCCATTGCTCACCGTCTGCGCCGCATACGCCGTTGTCACCATGCCGGTCTGGTTCTGGTGATTCAACAGGTTGTAACTTTCCGCCATCAAATCCACCCGCATCTTCTCGCGCACTTCAAAATGCCGAGTCAGCCGCAGATTCAAGTTATAGGTGTCCGGCAGTCGCAGCGTGTTCCGTCCCACCGTCGGCAGATACTCCGCGCCGCCCGAACGGTTCATGCTCTGGTGTCCGCCACTCAAACTGGTTCCGCCATATACGTTGTAGCTGTACGCATAGCCGCTCTGCTCCACCAGTAACGGCGTCCACTGCCAGCCATTCACCAGGTTGCGCACTCGATGCCCCTCTACACGCCAACGCGGTTCGGCATCGATGGCCACCACCAGCTTGTGCGGCACGTTGAAGCTCGACAACCCGCGGTCATACCCAATCGCATACGGATCAAATTGATTGTCGTTGCTCGCGCCCGTCGCCACGCCCAACCCGCCTACCGTCTGTCCGTAATCCACCGCCTTCGACCAGGTCCAGTGCGCGTCAAATCCAATCCCATGCCGCAGCTGCCGCGTAGCCTCCACCACCATCGCGTCGTAATATCCGTTGATATTCGAGACAAGCGCACTCACCGGCCCGTAATTCGAATTCACTCGCGTCTGGTAATACGGCACTACAAAATTCTCGCCACTATATGTTCCTTTTGCCCCATTCGGCGGCGCACCCTGCAACACAAATGTTCCCGTGGACGGGGCCGCAGCAATATTCACGTCCACCATGTTCGGCAGCTCGCGGCTCAGGCTCACCAGGTACGTCCCGCTCAGCGTCATCCATCGTCCCAGCTCGTGTTCAACATTTAACTCGCCCTGCTGAATCACCGGTGTATGAAAATGCGCGCCCATCAAAACACTGCGGTTGTATTTCGAAGGAGCAATCCCCGCCGTCGCCGCATAATTCGGAAATATATTCGGATAGCCGCCCAGCGTATCAATCACCGTTGCGCTTACGCCCAGCTGGCAATGCTCCGCAGTGCTGCCATCGCAGGTCGGTAATCCAGTGTTCTGCAGCGCCGTTTCCAGCGTGTTGTCCAGCACGCGACCAAAGAAGACGCCGTACCCCGCGCGCACCGTTCCGCGTCCCCTGCCAAAGGCGTCCCACGCCACACCCACCCTCGGCCCAGCATTGTTCCGCGTCTCCGCGTAAACACTCGTCGACCCGCTCCCCACAAACGCCGCATCCAGCGTCGCATTCGGCAGTTGCGGACTCGGTAGTTGTTCGTATTCATACCGCACACCCGCCGTCACACTCAGCCGCGGATGCACCTTCCACGCATCCTCCGCATACCCTGCCATGTCGCGCGTGTCGAACTCCAATCGCTGCGCGCCAAAGCCCTGCGTGTATCGCGAGAAGCACTCATAGTGAGTTGTAGTACCCGGCGGTGCCGGCCCACCGCTGCCATTGCAAACGCCATCGGCCGCCGCCGTGCCGCTCATATAGGTTTGATGGTTGTAGGTGAAATCTGAAATCCAATCCACAATGCTGTTGTAGCTGTATGCGCCATTGCTGTATCGCAGCTGATTGATTTTCTCTTCGCTCCGCGTCCACTCCCCGCCCGCACTCACCGTATGCTTTCCATGCACCCACGTCAGCGTGTCCGCCAGTTGCATCGCAAACTCTTCCGGATACGCCGACCTCGGCAGATAACTCGCCGTGCCCAGCGTCAATCCGCCCACACCCATCGTCACCTGCGGCCCCGCATTCACTGCGGCAAACTCCTGCACCAGCTCGTGCGAATACGCCCCACGAAATTCATTCGCTGCATTCTCCGTAACAAAATGCACCCAACGCATCGCGCCCGACTCAATCCCCAGCGTGCTCGTTCCAATGCTGTCCGCCGCTCGCGAAACCACCGGGCTTCCCATCCCGCTCGCCGGCCCATTCGTACGCAATACGTTGCCTTCCACGCTGAAGCGTTCCCGCTCACCCCACTGCCATCCCAGCCGCGGCATCACGTTCCACTGCTTCTGCTCACGCGGAGACTCACCCGTCTCTCCCGCCAGATACTGCATCGCTTTCGCCGTCTGCTGCGCCGTCACTCCACGATTCGCCAGCACCGCCACCTGGCTCGTCGTCAGCGAAAAAAATGTCGCGCTCGACGGTGCCGACACCAGTGGAAAATTTCGATACATCTGGTCGTACACCAGCGACCAGTCCGCGCGACCATGCCTCAACTCGCCTTCCATCGCCGCGCCCCACTGCAGCCGCAAATCTTCCGGCTTCACCACGCTCTCACTCACCGTTTCCGTCGTCGCGTTGTAGCTCGTCGCCAAGCTGTAGGGATTCATCGCATCCAACACATTCGACCGCGCAAACAAAAACAACTTGCCATGCACCGGCCCGGCATCCAGCACACTCCGCCGCTGCAACGCATTCACCACCGCGCCCGGCATCGCACCGCTGCGCGCAGAGTAGCTCCCGCCATTCCACGCAAACTCTCGCACCGCTTCGCTGGAAAATCCCAACGCACCCGCCGCAGCTTGCCCGCTGCCGCGCCCGTTGCCGTCCAGCGCGCGGCTGTAGTTCATGCCATCCAGCTGCAGGCCTCCGGTTGTCTGCGCCAACCCGCGCACACTCAGCCACTCGCCCGTATCCTGCTCCGGATTCCGTCCCACATCCGGCACCAGATTCACCGTCGCCGTCAGTGGCAAATATCCCTCCACATCACGCGACTCCACCGGCAGCTCCTGCCCGGCAAGATGTTCCGCCTCCACTCCCGCCAGCAATGCCACGCGTTCGTTGGCCACCAGAGGCACCACCACTGGCGTCAAAACATTTTTCCTTACCAAAATATTTTTTTCACTGTTCGCGGAATAGCCCGCCGCTGTCACCGTCACGGAATATCGGCCGGGCTGCAATTCAAACCGCGCGCACTCGCCATTGGAACGGGTCTGCGCCTGGGCCGCACTCCCATCGCCCACAATCTCCACCTGCGCCAGCGCAATCGCATGGCCGCTCTCGTCCATCGCCGCCACGCACAGCCCCGCCTGCACCTTCCCCTTGCCGCCGCGACGCACCTCTGCCTGCGCGCTACAAGCGCAACAAATCAAGGGGCAGCAAATCAAGGCGCAACAAAGCGCTGCCATGCCGAGGCACACGAACCGCTTCATCGCCACTTTCTTGCTCAACATCGGCGCACTCGGCTGCACAAGGCTTGCGACCCTGTTTGGAATTGAATCTATGGGATGCTCGAAGGGTATCGCGGATTTCCCGAATTGGGAAGCTGCGAATTTACAGTCTTAAGAACTCCGCAATCCGAAGTACCGTCTTAAAAATCAAAGGCGACAGCCGAAGCCGTCGCCTTCAATCCTGTTGCTATCGCCTTAGAACTTCAGGCGGGCACTGATCTGAATTTCACGCGGAATATAAAGGAATCCGCTGTCATTCGAGGTGCCGTGCGAACCAAAGCCAACGCCCGGTGCCGTGCTGGGCAGGAAGACCATGGTTGCGGTGTTCGACGTCGTCGAAGGCGTCATGGTATACGCATTCGCATTGATGTCGGAGGTGCTGAAGTTCTGTTTGTTGGCCGCGTTGTACAAGTCAGCATACAACTGCAGGTTGTACTTCTCGGCAAAGGTGAATTCCTTCTGCAGACGGAAATCATCCACAATCGCGCGCGGAACCTGATAGGTGTTCAGGCCGATCGGCGGAATGTAGAAGACGCTCGGTGCGCCGGTCCACGTGCCCGAGTTCAACGCGCTCTGTGTGGCGCTGGTGTTGCCCAGCACCTTGCCAGTATTGATCTGCGCCGAGTACGGCAGACCGTTCTGCGCCTGGAAGCTGTCGTTCACGCTCCAACCACCGGTCAGGTACTTCACCCACTGGCTGCCGGGCGCTGTCGGGAAGGTGTACAGAACATATCCCACGAAGCGGTTGCCGACGTTGAACTGCGATACGCCATAGTTCTGGTGTGCCGCAGAGTACGGGTTCAGCCAGTTGTTGGTGGAGGTCGTCGAGCTCGCGTTCTGGTTGTAATCCAGAGCGTGCGCCCAGGTGTAGTTGAAGTCGAACTGCAGGTTGTGGATCGAACGGTTCTGGATTTCACCCACCAGCGCGTTATAGCTGGAGTTGATGTTGCTGATGATTTCCGTGATGTTCGTGAAGTTTGTGTTCAGGTATCCGGTCGGGTTCAGGCAGGTCGTCGTGTTCAACACGCAGGTACCGAATACCGGCACGGTGAAGGTTGAACCAACTGCCAGCGGCCCGGTTGAACCGGTCGCCGGGGCAATTACGGTAATCGTCGTTGAATCCTGCGGCGGTGCCAGGTTCGTGTCCAGGAAGTTCGGCAACTGGCGGCCCAACGAGCCCACATAGCTCATCTGCCAGAACGTTCCCTTGCCGATGCTCTGCTGCAACTGTGCAGAGAACTCATCCACGGACGGATTGTGGAAGTTCGGCGCGTAGTAGAACGACGACGGCTTGGAAGCTCCGCCTGCCGCAAACGGGTTCGGGAAAACTGGTGCGCCCGTTGCGCCCGGCGATGTGCTCGCCAGTGCATACTGTCCGTTCGGGCTGCCCGAGCCAAACTGAGCAATCGCCAGCGTTCCGTTCAGGATGCGGCCATAGTACAGACCATAGCCTGCACGCAGCACTGTCTTGCCGGTTCCGAACACGTCCCACGCAAAACCAAAGCGCGGTCCAAAGTTCGTCTTGTCATTCGGTACGTTCGTCAGACCGGTATAGGGAACAAACGATCCCACAGCCGTCGTCAGGTTTGCCTGCGGTGCCGGTAGAGACTCGTAGTCATACCGCAGACCGAGTTCCATCGTGAACCGAGGAGTCATCTTCCAGTTGTCCTGCACAAAACCGGCATAGTCCATCGTTGCGATGTTGTAGTAGCTGGCGCCGAAGTCCTGTGTCGCCGAGCTGTAGCACTGGTAGGTGCCTACGCCGGAGGCGCTTGCTGTACCTGCCGCACCGTTGCTGGAGCAGGTCGGTGAGCCGCCCTTGGTGGCAAGGTCCGTCAGGTAGTTCGGCAGGTTGGCATAGGTGTAGGAGCCGAAGTAGTACGGCTTCTGCTGCAGCTGGTCATAGTTGTGCACCATGTCCGCACCGAAGCGCAGCGTGTGGTTGCCCAGCGAATAGAAAACCGTATCGCCAATCTGCCACTTGCGTTCGTCAGGATACTGGATGCGGTAAGAGTAGTACGGCGATCCCAGGTTGAAGCCGATCGACGTGTCCAGACCGATGTACGGCACCGTGCCGCCTGCAATATTGCTCAGGCCGCCCAGGATGGTCGGGCCGTTCGGGGCCACCAGGTTGTTCTTGGTGTATGCCGAGTACGGCTGCTGGCCTTCGTCGTTCAGCTCGCGTCCGTACTGGTACAGAACTTCGTTGCTGATCTTGCTGGTCAGCTGGCTTTCCAGTTTCACGACGCCGTAATCCAGTTTGACGAAGTCATTACCGAAAGCATCCACGGAGTAGGTGGCGCTGGTTGCAGTTTGCACGTCACCCGGCGCGTCCCAACGCAAACGGTGGAAGAGGAAGCTGGCGCGGTTCTTGTTGTTGATCTGCCAGTCCAGCTTCGGAGTGTTGATTTCCTGGAAGCCGGCGCGCTGCACCGTACCCAGATCGGTTGTCAATGCTGTAATGCCGCTGTTGTAATACGTCACTTCGTTGGCATACGTGTTGTTCAGGCGGGCTGCCATAGTGCAGATATAACCATCCAGCGTCTGGTGCGTGTTGCCGGTGGAGCTCAGGTAACCGGTCGACGTGCTGCAACCTGTCACCGACGCATCCGGCTGTTCCAGGAAGCTGCCAACCGTGGCGGCAGAACCGTAGCTCTTCGCCTTGGCGATGCCCGGATTGATGTGCGTCAACTGGTCATAGGTGTAGTACCAGAAGAGTTTGTCCTTGAAGATGGCTCCGCCAACGGAGAAGCCGTAAATCTTACGCAGGTCCTTCGGCTTCAACGGCGCGCCGGTCGGGCTCACAGAACCAGGATCAAACGCACCGAAGCCACGATCCAAATCCTGAAAGATGACCGAACCGTGCAACTGGTTGCTGCCGCTGTTGGTGATGGAGTTGATGACGGCACCGGCTGCGCGGCCATACTGTGCCGTGTAGGTGCCTTCGTTCACTTCAAATTCGTGAACTGCGTTGGGCGAAGTCGAATATCCTTCACGCGTACGGCCACGCTCTTCAGAGAAGAACGCCTGGTTGTCGTCGGCGCCGTCAATCAGCACCACGTTCAGCAGCGTGCTCATGCCGCGAACGCTGATCAGACCGAAACCGCTGGAGTCTGCCACCACACCGGGTGTGGTCAGCGAAAGTGCGGACCAGCGGCGGTTGGCGATTGGAATGTCATTGACCGCTTTTGCGTTCATGTTGCTCTGCAAATCGGGCGACTCAAAGTTCAGAACCGGGGCCGATGCCGTTACCTGCACCACGGTGGTGGCTGCGCCGGCGCTCAGCTTTGGCTGCAGTTCGGTAATCTGGCCGACCTGTACGGTCACCTTGTTTGCAATGAACTTCTCGAAACCGGTGGCCGTCACCGTCACGGTGTAGACACCCGGGTCAACCAGCGGTGCCTTGAAGAAACCGCTACCGTCGCTGGTGACTGTTGAGCTTGCATTGGTTCCATCGTTGATAATCTTCACGGTCGCATTCGGTATCACTGCGCCGGAGTTGTCAAACACGGTTCCTGTAATGGATCCCTGGGTGCTGGTTTGTGCCATTGCCGGTATTGCCAATGCTGCTACCAGCATCAACACTACGGCGAACGCCAACCGTTTTACATGTCTTTGAATGATCATGTTATTTTGGCTCTCCTCGTTAATTAAAACACTCTGTTATTGCCGGCAATATGGCAGACCGTTCTGTTTCATTCCAGGCCATTTGAATCTTTCCTCTTGGTCCCGGTTGAAACACTTCTGCTCTTACCTGCACAATCTGCTTTGTTGTCTTTAAATTCTTACCGGCTGTTCGTTGGTCTTCAATCAAACGCCATAGATGAATTCGACCACAGGATTGTTACTTTTGAATGAATCGAGCCTGTACTCTAACTCAACAATCCAGCGCCAAGTTTCTGGCTGCCTGTCGTCGGAAAGAGAAAATCCCTGCACCCATATTCTTGATGGGCGTTAAATACTCATTTGTTGCGGTCAGGGGTTCATACATAAGCCTAGCCTGTCCGGTACACTTACAACAAGAAGAAAATGTTCCTGGACGAAGTTAAAATTCGAGTAAAAGCTGGCGACGGTGGCAATGGATGCATGGCCTTCCGGCGCGAGAAATTTGTCCCCCGCGGCGGCCCTTCCGGCGGCGACGGCGGCCATGGCGGCGACATCGTCATGGAGTCGAGCCAGCGCCATAACACGTTGATTCATTTCAGGTTCTACCCCGAACACAAAGCTGGTCGCGGCGAGCATGGCATGGGTTCCAACTGCACCGGTTCTGCCGGCGAAGACAAGGTCCTCAAGGTGCCCGTAGGCACTCTTGTCTACGATGAAACCACCGGGGATTTAATCCACGATTTCCACCGACCCGACGATCGCATCGTTATTGCACGCGGCGGACGCGGTGGTCGCGGCAATCAACACTTCGCCACTTCCACCCATCAGGCCCCGCGCGAATACGAACTCGGTCGCGCCGGAGAAGAACGTTTTCTCCGCCTCGAACTCAAGTTGCTCGCCGATGTCGGTCTCGTTGGTCTTCCCAACGCCGGCAAATCCACGCTCATTTCGCGACTCTCGGCAGCTCGTCCAAAAATTGCCAACTATCCCTTCACCACTCTTGAGCCGAATCTCGGCGTCGCCACCATCGGCGAGTGGCCGGAAGAACAAAGCTTCGTCATCGCAGATATGCCCGGCCTCATCGAAGGCGCGCATCTCGGTGCCGGACTCGGCATTCAGTTCCTCCGCCACATCGAACGCACCAGCGTCCTCGTGCATCTGGTGGATGTTTCCGATGACAGCGGCGCAGAAGATCCCGTCGAAGCCTTCAAGACCATCAATGAAGAACTCGCCAGCTTCGGCCACGGACTCAGTGACAAGCCCATGCTCGTCGTCGCCACCAAGGCCGATGCCGCCAATCCGGAGAAGTTGAAAAAACTGCAGACCCATGTCCGCCGCCGCAAGCTGCCCTTCTTCGTCATCTCCAGCGCCACAGGAGAAGGCATCGACGAACTCAAATACTCCATCGCCGCGCATGTGGATGCGAACCGCAAACTTCATTTGCACGACGATGACTCTGCTGCCGAATCCACCTTCAATGTCTAAGTCTTCAAACTCGCAGCCGCCGGATTCATCGCCATCCGCTTCACTGAAGTCGGCGAAACGGCGTCGTACCTCCAAGGTCATCGCCGCGCGTCTTGAAACTGCTTTCGGTCCCAAAGCTGGCGGCGAAGCTCCTCCCTTTCGCGTCGCTTTTTTCGGCGGCAGTTTTGACCCGCCCCATCTCGGCCATCTGCAAATCGCCGCCGCTGCTGCTGACCGCTTCTCGCTCGACCAGGTGTGGTTTGAACCCGCCGGCCAGCAACCGCTCAAGGATCCCGCATCGCTCTCGCCCTACGCCGACCGCCTCGCCATGACGCGTCTCGCCTGCGCTTCCAATCCGCGCTTCGTCGTTCACGAACATGACGCACCGCGTCGCGACGGCCTGCCCAACTACACCGTCGACG